>JACFNJ010000093.1:7403-9510 GCA_019454865.1 Bacteroidia bacterium | reverse complement strand
CATCTGCTAATGTTTTAATTGCATCTAATCCCTTATCTTCTATAGCTGCACTTCCAGATTTAAAAAGTAATTTATCACTCATAGAAACATATACTTTACCATTTTTCATTTCAACACTAATTTCATCTGACTTAAATGCCAATAATGCACGTTTTACCGTATTGTTTAACGCATTTAACAATGAATCTTGTTTGTTTATTATTCCTTGCAATTCCGAAAGTCTTTTTTCTCTTTCCTCCAATTCTTCTGCTTTCATTTTTAAAGCAGTACTAAACTTCTCAGCATCATTCAAGCTTCTTTTTAATAAATCATTGTAACGTGCATTCAACTCTGCATATTGCCCTTTTAGTGTATTGTTTTTTTCTGTGCACTCGTTATACCTTCCAGTAAGTTCTTTATATAGTGAATCCAGATAGCGATAGTTAATACCACGCTGGGTTGTATCTTTATTAAAAGCAATAACTAATTCATTCAACGAATCGCGTTGATTCAATGATTTTTTCAAACGTTTAGACAAGAAAAAATTGTAGGATTTTTCTTTAAAATTTTGTGGCTCGTCATACACTGATTTTGGATCATCAAATTGAGCAAACACTGTTTTAGTATAAAGCAAACTAAACAATACAGCTGTGGCAATAACTATCTTCTTCATAAATTTTTTTTATTGCTACAAATTTGAGCAATTTATAGCTGGGTAAAACAATTGAGTTATTCGCACTTTTACTAAAGTGTATGCCGTAGTGAACAATAAAAAAAGGGAACATCTCAATGAAGTTCCCTTAGTTCCTTTATTATTTCAACCTTTCAAATTATTTCTTATAAGTTTCAGCCAATTTTGCTGCCTCATACAAATTCACAACTCCTCCGGTTTTGCAAAGCTCTGTCATTTTCACTTTTTTCTTTGTGCCGGGTATCAATACTTTATGCTTTACACGTATTGCCGATTGCAAAATAATTTGCTTCACTTGTGCAGCGGTTAGATGCGGATAATAACCACGAATAACAGCAGCTACACCGGCAGTTACAGGGGCAGCCATACTAGTGCCACTATATACAGCGTATTTATTGTCAGGTATGCATGAGTTTATATCAACACCAGGTGCAAATACATCAACATTTTCAGCAGCATAATTACTAAAATCAGCAGGTAAAAGTTTTTTCTTCTTTACCCAACTTGATGCTCCTACTTCTATCCAATTCTCTTGGTTGTAATTCGCCATTCTATCATTAGGAAAGTTATCTTTTATATCGGTATTTTTATTGTCGTTTCCTGCTGCATGTATCAATAATACATCTTTTGAGTGTGCATACCTTACAGCCTCATCTACTGCTTCTTTGTATGGTGAATAAGCTTTACCGAAACTCATGTTGATAACTGTTGCACCATTATCTACCGCATACTTAATTGCATTTGCAACATCCTTATCACGTTCATCACCATCCGGTACCACACGCAATACAAGAATTTCAACATTATCAGCCACTCCATTTATACCTATTCCATTATTTCTTACAGCACCAATAATACCAGCTACATGGCTTCCGTGCTCACCATGAGGGCCACTTACTTTATTATTTCCATAATATTTTTCGTTTGTGTTTGTATAATTATCTCCTACAATTTCACGTGGGTCAAAATCTAGGTTATAATGATAATCAACAAAAGAAGAAAGTTGATTAATCATTTCTTTCAAAAATGCTTCGAATATGGAAACCTGAGCTTCTGTACCTTTAATAAATTGTTTGTTTTTGCTCAATAATGATTTAACAACTTGAGCATTTTTGTTAGTAGGATTATAATTTTTTAATGTTTCTAATGACACTGTTTGTGTTACATTCAAATCTTTTCTTAGTGTATCTACTCCTATTAAAAACTTTTTATATAAGTTAGATATCTTAACATATTGTTCACTTGATTCAATAAAGCTTTTCTTCAATTTCAAATAATAATGGTAGTTGTCTAATTCAGCGCCATCCAATTGAGTTGTATCTTTCTTTTCATATTTCGCTTTATAGGTTTTGTATAGTCGTGTAAGCTCAAGGTTGTCTTGCTCTATATTTTTACCATCAGGTCCACCTATAAAGTTCCATCCGTTTATATCATCAG
>JACFNJ010000093.1:0-7393 GCA_019454865.1 Bacteroidia bacterium | reverse complement strand
ATAACCATTATGGTCATCATCTTTATTATTATCTGCTACCTCTTTTGAGTTTACCCAAATTACAGATTTTAAATCTTCATGCGATACATCAGTGCCACCATCAATTACAGCTACAATAACCTTTTTTGCTGATTTCCCTTTTAAAATTTCATTGTAGGTTCTTTCAGTACTTACACCAAAAACTTTGTCTTTTTTAAGGTCTAAATTATACCAATTTGCCGGTGGCTGTTTTTGTGCATTAACAAGTAATACATGAATAAATAGACTAAATAGTAATAATGATTTTTTCATTTTTAAATTAAGTTTGAATAGTGCAATAAAATGTCTATAAAACAAATGCAACACTATTTTTATATAAGTGGTAGATTATTAAAGAATATCAACAATAACTTGTGGTGGTCGTCCTATCATTGCTTTATTATTTTTTATCACAATAGGTCGTTCAATTAATATAGGGTTATCCACCATCAATTTTATAACCTCGTCATCCGTTAGGTTTTTATCTTTATAAGGGATGAAAACTTTTTCGTTTTTACGAACCAATTGAATTGGTTTTATTCCTATTAGCTTAACTATCTTTTTAAGCTCTGCAGCACTTGGTGTGTCTTTTAGGTATTCTATTATTTCAACATCTTCATTGTGTTCGTTTAATAAACATAATGCTTCTCTGCTCTTGCTACATCGTGGGTTGTGAAAAATAATTGTTTTCATGTATTAATAATATTACTTGTTATACTATAAAAAAGCGAGCCCCCGGATTTCTCCGAGGGCCACCCTAGCCTATGAAACAAATTGCACTCTACTCGAAATGCAATACTTTAAGTCAATTGTTATTGCACGTTTTTATCATAACGCAGGAACAAATGTAAGGTTATTTTTCAAACTGTCCACTTTTTTCTTGAAAATATTTTTCAGTTTAAATAACTAACTTTTTACTGATTTGATTTTCAATTTCAATTTAAGCTTTTCGTTCAGATACAACATAACCGGAACTAATACTAATGTTAAAAATGTAGCAAAACCTAACCCAAAAATCATTGTCCAGGATAATGGTCCCCAAAATGCAACACTATCTCCACCGAAGAAAATATGCGGATTTCCGGTTGATAATAAACTTGCAAAATCAATATTTAACCCAACAGCCAATGGCACTAATCCCAACATAGTGGCTGTAGCAGTTAATAATACCGGTGTCATACGTGTACGTGCGGCTTCAATAATTGCTTGTCGATAAGGTACACCTTGGTGCATCAATATATCCGTAAACTCAACTAACAATATACCATTTCTTACAACAATACCTGCTAATGCAATTATACCTACTCCTGTCATAACTATTGAAATCTGCATATTGAAAATTGAGAATCCTAAAAACACACCAATTAAACTTAATACAACTTCACTTAATATTATGATTGGTTTAGATATTGAGTTAAACTGAGTTACTAAAATTAAAAATATTAACCCTAACGACACCATTAATGCAGTACCTAAAAATGCGCCTGTTTCTTTTTGGTCTTCTTGCTCTCCACCCATTTTTACAACAACACCATTTGGTACTTCATATCGATTTAGATACTTTGTAATTTTAGCCACAATTTCATTTGCATTATACCCGCTCAATACATTGGATGAAAGTGTAATAATCGGCTTATCGTCTAAGCGCTTTATTCCTCCGTATGTGTTTGCATATTTTATTGATGCTACTGACGATAAAGGAATTTGACGAACCATTCCTTGCATATTCATATCCCTGAAAGTAATTTTCAAGTTCATTAATGCTTCAATACTTGAGCGTTGATTTTTTTGGTAACGCACCATTATAGGATACTCATCGTTAGCATCTTTCAATTTACTTACTTCTTTACCAAACACGGCTGTTCGTATTTCCATTCCTATTTGTGCTGTACTTACACCTTCCCTGTTTGCTCGCTCTCGGTCTATTTCTATCACTAACTCCGGCTTATTATTTTGTACATCCGATTTTAGTTCTTCAACCCCGGGTATAGCAATCGAATCTAAATAGTGTTTTAAATTGTTTGATACAAGAGTTAATTGTTCTATATCATCCCCTTTAATTTCAACTGCTATTGGTTTTCCTGTTGGTGGTCCACTTCGTTCTTGTTCTACTACTATTTCAGCTCCAGGTATTCCTTTTGTTGCTTCACGTATTTCGTCCAAATATGGTCGAGTGGATTTACCATTTCGCTTGGCAAATTCTACAAACGCTACTGTAACTTTACCTAAATGAGGTGTCGGGCTAAAATTATATTCAAATTGTGTTGGATCATTTGCACCTACTGCCACATTAGATATAATGGATTGTACTAATGGATTATCCTTTCCAACTACTTTAAACACTCTATCTTCTACAATCTGAGTTATTGAGTCGGTATAGTGTGCAGAGGTTCCATTTGGTAAAGTAATGTATGTGTATATAAAATTAGGATCGGATTGAGGGAAGAAAACCACGTTAGGTTTTACAATAGCTGTTAAAACAAAAGTTGCAAAAAACAACACGATAGTTCCCACCATTAGTCCAATTGGTCGTTTTCCGGTAAGTGCCCATTCAACTATGCCTTTATAAAAATTCTGAAAACGAGGCCATAAGTTTTCTTGAAAATTTTTAATCCATTTCCACAATACAAAACGATTTAAAACATACAAGCCAAATAAAATAATAGCAAAATTGCCTAATCCAAAGTTTTTACTGAGGTAAGATAAGATTGCAATCACTGCAAAAATTATAGCGGTAATTTTAAAGCTACGTTTATTATTTCTACTTTTATCTTCTTCCTCATGTGTTTTCATAAAATCAACTGCAAACACAGGATTAATTATATATGCAACCAACAGTGAGGCTAATAAGGTTACTATCAAAGTAACCGGTAAATAAAACATAAACTTACCTATTACACCTTGCCAAAAAGCTAATGGAATAAATGGTGCAAGTGTGGTCATAGTACCCGAAAATACAGGCAAAAAAACCTCACCAGCAGCAAGTTTAGCAGCTTTTTTTATAGGAACTTTTCCATTAGCAAAAATTCGATGTGTATTTTCAATTACCACAATTGCATCATCAACTACAATACCCAATGCAAGTAAAAATGAAAACAATACAATGAAATTAAGTTTAAAGCCAATAGCAGGAAAAACCATAAATGCAATTGCACACGACAGTGGTACAGACATGGCAACAAATATTGCATTGGTAGTTCCCATAAAGAACATCAGAATTACAGTAACTAAAATAAATCCGATAATGATAGTATTGATTAAGTCATGTAATGTAACACGGGTTTTCTCCGACTGATCTCCGGTAATGGTTGTTTTTAATCCGGGAGGGAAAACATCCTTTTCAAAATGTTCGGCTATTTCAATTATTTTATCCGATGCACTAATTAAGTTTTCTCCACTACGCTTAATTACATTTAATGTAATTACACTTTGTTTTTCTAATCGTGCATAGCTCTCCTTTTCTTCAAAATCATCTTTAATAGTGGCAATATCTTTTAGGTAAACTACAGCACCTGTTGAACCACGCACAACAATATCGCCTATCTTGTTTACATCTTTATACTCCCCTTTTATACTTATGGAGCGTTTTAACCCATCCATATCAAGCAAACCACCACTTATGGTCATATTTTCAAACTTCACTGCATTTTCTATATCATTAAACGAGATATGTGCAACTTCAGCTTTATACATATCTACATCAATCTGAATTTCTCTTTCCAATGCACCAACCATATCAGCACGTGTAATTTCCTTTAACCCTTCTATTTCATCTTTTAAATCGTCAGCATAATTTTTCATCTTATCCAAAGGCAAATCACCACTAATGTGTACTTGCATAATTGGAATTTGCGAAACATCAATATCACGAACTTGTGGTGGTGAAGGTAAATTTTGCGGCAGGTCGGTTTTAGCTTTATCTACTGCATCTTTTACGCGTTGTAGTGCTAAATCCACATTTTGGTCGGTATTAAACTCAACGTTTATTACTGAAAAATCCTGAACCGAATTACTCTTAACCTTTTTAATCCCAACAATAGTTTTCAGTTGTTTTTCTATTTGCTTAGTTACTAACTTTTCCATATCCGCTGGTGTAGTACCGGGATATATTGTAGTAACCAATATACTAGGGAATTTCACTTCCGGAAATTGCTCTTTAGGCAATTTATTGTATGAAAATAATCCAACAAGTGTTATTATAATAGTAAGTATGTATATACTCGTTTTATTATCAATACTCCAGCTTGAAGGTTTAAATTCTTTTTCTACATCTTGCATAAATCTTTCTGATTATTATTAATAGCTATTACTATAATTTAATGATTTGTCCATCGGTTAGTTCTTGGTATCCGGTTGTTATTAATTGGTCTCCTTCTGCTAATCCTTCAATTATTTCTGCTGAAGTCTCATGTAAACGACCAACTTGTACAACCACTTTTTTAGCTACATAATTATTTCCTTGCTTAACAGCTATAAATACCACTTTCTTACCTTCAAAATCCTGTATTACATTTATTGGAACTACTATACTGTTTGGTTTTTCGTAATCCACAATATTTATTTCAGTAACCATATTTGGATGCAATTCAGCATCGGTTGGTAAACCAATTTCTACATTAAAGGTACGTGTTGCCGGATTAATACTTTTAGATGCGTAGGTTACTTTCGAATTGATAGTTTTGTTTATATCAATAAATTTAACAATTACCGGATTGCCTGCTTTTACTTGTCCTGCATACGATTCTGACAAATCTGCTTTGATTTTTAATGAAGAAGGGTTTACCACTGTGATGCCGGTACCAGGTGCTATTTGTTGTCCTACTTTGATGTTTACCAAATCAACTACACCATTAAAATCAGCACGAATGCTATACATATCCAAACCATCTTTAGCTGCTTGAATTTGTTTTTCTAAAGCTTCTTTATTTGCTTTTGCCTGAATAAATTCAATCTCGCTACCTACCTTATCTTCCCATAATGCCTTACGTTTTTCGTAAACAGTTTTAACTAATTCATAATTTTTAGTCAATGCTTCAATATTTGATTTTACATTCCCATTATCTAATTCAGCTAACAATTGACCAGCCCTAACAACATCACCTGCTTTTACATAAATCTTCGAAACTACAGATGGAATTTTTGCTCCATATACAATATTTTCATCCCCATCTACTCGTCCTTGTAAATCTATTGTATGGGTAAAAGTTTGTTTAGTTACAGGAGTTAGTGCAACTGTTTTGTAAATCGTTTTATTCTCTGAAGTTGAATCACCCTGTTGTGCTATTTCTTCTTGTAATGCAGTAATTTTTGAAGCTAATTCCGCTTGCTGCGATTTTAATTTTTCTAACTTTTCTTTCTTGGCTTGTAGCGAATCACTACCTCCGCATGAAACCATTACTCCTATTGCTAGGATTGATATTATAAATGAAACTTTTTTCATAAACGTTATTTTTATTTTACTATTTTATTTAATGATTTATATTTTTATTTATTTAAATCTCCGGTTGCTTTACGTAAATCCAACTGCGCCACAAAATAATCATACAGCGTAGTAAGATACGAAGTTCTTGAAGTTTCTAAGTCTTTAAGGGCATTTGCTAAATCTAAACTTGAACCCAATCCGTTATTATATTTTAGTTGCGTTCTATTGTATATTTCTTGTGCCAAATCAAAATTCTTTTTTTGAATTGCAATTTGTTTTGATGCACGTTCATACGTTGTTCTTGCCTTGTATGTTTCTTGTGCTATTGCATTTTCCAATACCCGTCTGTCGTTTTCAGCTTTCTTAATATTAATGCTTGATTGTTGTATTAAAGCATTTTTCTTTAAACCATCAAAAATTGGGACGGTTAATTTCAATCCCCAATAAGTTCCCGGAAACCACTTTGAGCCTATATCTCCAATTTTCTCACCAAACGAACTTTCTTGATGAGTAAAAAATGCAACCAACGAAGGAACATAACCAAATTGATAACGTTTTTTATCCAATTGATTCAATCGTATTGCTTGGCTTAATGCTTGGTACTCCAATCGATTTGTTACATCCCCTTTTAAACTTATTAAATTGTTTTTAGAGGATTCGTACATCTTTAACAAATCATCTGTTAATTCTATTTCATCCGTAACGTTTAAACCAATTTGCAACTTCAAAACCATTAATAGCACTTTGCTGTCATCTTTCAATTTATCCCGTTGCAATTCCAACATAGAGTATTGTAAAGCTATTCTATCATACTCAATTTTATCCATTAACCCATTTTGTGCAATTTTCTCTAAATCATATTTAGTCTTTGATAATGCTTCTAAATTTGCATCAATTAGTTCTAAGTTAGTTTTGATTAATAAGATGGAATAATAGGTTTTACTAACAGACACTTCAGTTTCTACTTCATTTCGTTTTAAGTTTATTTTTGATATATTAACAAACTCTTTTGATGCTTTTACGCCCATCAAAAAACCGCCATCAAAAAGTAATTGAGTTGCATCCAAATTTGCTGTTAAGCTATATGGACGACCAAATCCGGCATTAATTACATCCGGAATTTCTTTAGAAACTGCTGCTGCTGCTTGGTTTCTAACATTCTCTATTTCTTGGGGGGTCGCATTAGGATTCTGCTGCCTATAAGCAGCCTCAGCCTGCCCCATTGCTGAGCCTACAAAAGTTGGTTTTAAAAAATTAGGTAAGCTTTGTGTGGGTACTTGCAGGTTATTCATAAATGTACCCGAAGCCGATACATTAGGCAATCCCATTGCCAATACTTCATTTACCTTTTTTTGAGCTGCTAAAACCTCTAAGGCATTATTTTTAAGCGTGTAATTATACTTTTTAGCATACTCTACAGCCTCTTGCAACGAAAACTTTTGTACTGTATTCGTTTGTGCATTTAATTGAAGTACCAACAACATACTGATAAGTATTGATACTATTATGGTGTGTCTCATAAATTTACTGATATTTCTGTTTTTTATTTGTTATACTTTTGAATTATTTTTCTTCCTTTACTTGTACATATACTATTCAGGTGATATTTAATTATTTCTTTATGCATTGTTTTTACATCTATTTTTGAGTTTGAGTAACTATCGGGATTTGTTAAATAACTTATCAAGTGTCCATAAATTTCTGCTGTTATTTGAACATCTATGTCATCTCTATACAATCCTTGCGATATGCCCAACTCTAAATTATTGAAAATACTGCTACAGATAAAATCTTTCCGATTACATTCTAACTTATCCCATGCTACTTTAAAATACTTTTTCAAATCAAACATACTACTAGGATTAAGTCGCTGCATTATTATACTCACTTCTTCTGTAATGTTTAATATCATGCTAATAGCATTTAGCTTTTTATTATTAATTATTGTGTGAT
>JACFNJ010000363.1 GCA_019454865.1 Bacteroidia bacterium | reverse complement strand
GTGTTCAGGATGGGGTAGGCCGGTACTGTTCATGAAGCGGGTATTGCGCATGCCGAGGCGGCCCGCCTCGCGATTCATCATCGCGACGAATTGTTCCTCCGAACCGGCGATGGCTTCCGCGAGCGCAATGCAGGCATCGTTGCCGGATTGAACGATCACGCCGTAGAGCAATTGCTCTACGCTGGCCGGCTTGCCGGGTTCGATGAACATCCTCGACCCCTCCGCCTTCCAGGCGCGCTCCGATACCGGAATGAGCTGAGTGGCCTTCAGTGTGCCCTGTGCGATCGCCTGAAAGCTGAGATAGGCGGTCATGAGCTTGGTCAGCGAAGCCGGCTCGATCTTCCGGTCGGGCTCTTCGCTCGCCAGGATCTGGCCGCTGGAATAATCCAGCAACAGCCAAGCCCGCGCCGACACCGTCGGGGCGGGCTGTGCGCCCACGACCGAGGCGGTTGCCAACATCGCTATCACCGCTAGCCGACGGGCACCATGTTGCCAGAGCCAGCCGGTTAGCGAGCCGATCCGCCCGGCCTGCCGGGAAAGCGAGGGCGTAAAACGTTTGGAACAGGAAAGAAAACGGGACATCTCGATTCGATCGCGAGAGCGCGCAGTATATCAGTGCAGTGCGCCCCTACTTTTTTGCATTCGCCCGGCGCCCCGGCCGAAGAGGGTGGGGCGCAAAATGTTGGCGCAAGTCGCCCTGAATTGATAACCTTGCGGCAAGGGCTTTGGCGCGCACGCCGACGGTCTTCGTGCCCGCCGTCTTCGTCACAACACCGGAGAAACGAAATGATAACCCGCAAACCCATGCTGATACTGGCCGGACTGATGCTGCTGATGGCCGCGACCCGCTTTCATCACTTTGGCAGCATGAGCCTGTTGCCCGATGCATCGCTCGCGGCGTTTTTCATTGCGGGGTTTTATCTACCAGCAGCCTGGGTGTTGCCGGTTTTGATTGCCGAGGCCGGCCTCGTCGACTATGTTGCGATCAGCTTTGCCGGCACGAGCAGCTATTGCGTCACGGCCGCCTACGTGTTTCTGGTACCAACCTACGCCGCGATGTGGCTCGGCGGACGCTGGTACGCCACACGCGATCGCCTCGGGCTCGGTCTGGAGCGCGCATCGCTGCTGGTTTTGGCGGTCGTGGTCTCGTCGAGCATAGCCTTCCTGATCTCCAACG
>JACFNJ010000362.1 GCA_019454865.1 Bacteroidia bacterium | reverse complement strand
TTGTTTTCAAGTAAAAATTCAATAAAAGGAAAAAGATTTATTTCGTTTCCCATAGGCACAAATGTGTGTACTACAGTAGCATTTAATTCGGTTACTATTGTTTTTAGTTGCTGCACTATGGATTCATCCCATTTGTACTTTACTTCTTTGTTTAGCTGATTACGTTGTTCAATAATTTCGTTTCGTATTGTTGCTTTGCTATTAATCATCATCAAACTAATTAGCTGTTTGTGCCTAAATCGTATATCAATCGAATTTCTTCTAATTTTTGTTTGAAATCAAAATTCAGGTCAATCAACTCACCGGTATGCATATCAAATACCCAAGCATGAATGGTAGGATACCCATATTTTAAATAATGTTTTTGAACTACTGCACTTTTCATCACATTAAAACATTGCTCTTCTACGTTCAATTCAACCAACCTGCGGTATCTGGCATTTTCATCCTGTATTGCACTTAGCTCTTTATAATGCAAGCGATATACATCCCGAATGTTGCGCAGCCATGGATTCAGCTGCCCTAAATCTTCAGCTTTAAGTGCCGCTTTTACTCCTCCACATCCATAATGCCCGCAAATTACAATTTGCTCTACATGTAAATGTTCAACTGCATACAATACAACCGAAGCCGAGTTGTTATCGTTATTCGGTACTAAGTTAGCAATATTGCGATGCACAAACATTTCGCCCGGTTTTACACCGGTTAACTCTTCTACGGTTACACGGCTATCGCTACAGCCTATATACAATACGGTAGGCGATTGCCCTTCGGCTAAATGTTCAAAAAACTGCTCATCAGTGGCTTTTTTCTCAGCTACCCATCTTTTATTGTTTTCAAAAATTTGATTGTATAACATTCGTATTGTGTTTTGAACTACCAACAAATGTAAAAATAAATAGTTCGCTTTTAAATAATATCCAATTTTTCATTTAAAGTAAACAGAATGTAAGGTGCGGAATATTTAAATGCATATACAAATAAATATCCTTAATCCATTAATGTTAGATTTTATTTATAAAGTTTGCTTGTGAAACAAAATTGACAAAACTCTGCTTTTTATACAATCGAATAATAGCTGTAAAATATAAATTTGCACGCAACAATGTCAATACAGTTATATTCAACCAAAGATAATTCGCATACGCTTTACAATAGTGTTTTGGATGAAACTTATCAT
>JACFNJ010000092.1 GCA_019454865.1 Bacteroidia bacterium | reverse complement strand
ATATTAGCACCACATCCTATTTGTGTTGTAAATCCATTATTTGGTTGATGAAAAATAGTGTGTCCGTGGCTTGCAATCAAATCTACCGTTAAATTATTGTCAAGAATAAACGAATGAATTAAGCTGCCAATATATTTCCCGTAATATGCATCCGTCTTTGCTAAAATTTCTCCCGATTGATTTTTCAACTCACTTAAACGCAATCTCCATGTTTCGTTGTATGGAAATGTTTTTGCATGTTTTATAGTGAAATGCCATTGGTTATCAAAAGTAAACTCACTATAAGCAATATCAACCCCATCCAACGATGTGCCCGACATTACTCCTATTACTTTATATGTTTGCATTACACTTTTAGCTAATTCTTTACACACAAAAAAGGCTCTTTGCAGAGCCTTTCAGTTTTTATTGTTTAAACTAAAATCTTAACCGGATTTTCAAGCAATTCTTTTAATGTTTTAAGGAAGGCTGAACCCACAGCACCATCCACTGCACGGTGGTCGCAACTTAATGTAACCTTCATCACAAATCCTGTTCGAATTTGTCCTTTCTCAACAATAACGGTTTCTTTTGCTGCACCAACAGCTAATATACATGCATCTGGCGGATTAATAATTGCAGTAAACTCATCAATACCAAACATACCCAGGTTAGATATTGTAAATGTGTTTCCTTCAAATTCATTTGGTTGAAGTTTTTTGTTTTTCGCTTTATCAGCTAATTCCTTTACCTCAGCACTTATTTGTGAGATACTTTTTGAATCGGCAAATTTAATTACCGGAACTATCAAGCCATCATCAATTGCTACAGCAACACCTACGTGTATGTGATGATTAAAACGAATTTTATCGCCCAACCAACTTGAATTTACAGCCGGATGTTTACGCAATGCTGTTGCTACGGCTTTTACCACTAAGTCGTTTACGGATATTTTTACCGGGCTGTACTCCACCATAGCTTTACGAGCCTCAATAGCCTTATCCATGTTTATTTCCATAGTTAAGTAAAAATGAGGAGCTGTAAATTTGCTTTCACCTAATCTGCGTGCTATGGCTTTACGCATCTGTGATACCGGAACATCTTCAAAACTCTCCTTACCCACTATGCTAGCACCTATTGATTTTGATTTACTATCACCAGATGAAGGAACAAAAGTTTCAATGTCTCTTTTAACAATTCTTCCACCATCACCACTTCCACTTACTGCACGCAAGTCTATACCTTTTTCATTTGCTATTTTTTTAGCTAATGGCGAAGCTTTTACTCTTCCGTCAGAGTGGGTTGCTTCAGTTGTTGATGTGCTAGCAACACTTGAAATGTTTTCAACTTTTGCTTCTTCTTTTTTTGCCTCACTAGTAGCTATTGGTTTGGCAGTAGCTGCATCAGCCAATAATGCAGAAATATCTTCTCCCTTTTTTCCAACAATTGCAATTACTGCATCTATTGGTACTGAACCTCCAACAGGTATTCCTATATGAAGCAATGTGCCTTTTACATAATTTTCAAGCTCCATAGTAGCCTTGTCGGTTTCTACCTCGGCAAGTATATCTCCGGGTTTTATATCATCACCCACTTGTTTTAACCACGACACAATAACGCCTTCGGTCATTGTATCACTCATTTTGGGCATGCGAATAACTTCAGCCATAATTTTATCAGTTCTATTAATATTCGAGCAAAAATAATATTTGTATTGATTTAAGCCACTTAAACTTAAAATTACTTAAAATTCAATTTTAAATTGGCTCCTATTTTAACCCAACGCCCCGGCATCTCTACAAAACCTGCTTCAATATACGATGTATTAAAAATGTTGCTAACCTCTGCAAAAACTCCGGCATATTTAAACAAATACATAATTTTACTATCTACCAACGAGTAGTTAGGCAGCAACTCCCGTTCAATATGCTTATAGGTAATTGTATGGACGATATTTTTATTCCAATTTACTAATACCATTGCTGTAAGTTGGTGGCGTAAATTAGATAAAGCGTAATTACTTTGATAATTCTCAACTTGTTTTAATCCTACATCAATAAATGTATAACCAAGCTGTATTGATGAAATAAATTTATTAAGTTTTAAACTCACATTGCTCTCAATACCATTAAAAACAACATGCCCTAAATTATGTGCCTGCCACTTTTCTGAAGTATCTTTTCTAACCCAATCTATTAAATTGGTTGAGTTTCTTGAAAATCCGGTAATACTAAAAGAGCCATTTTTATGAAAATATTTTACACCAACTTCACTACTTACCGCTGCCTCTGCAACTAATTGTGCATTTCCTGTTGTATTTGTTCCTTTATAATACAAATCGGTATAAGTTGGTAATCGCATACCTTTACTTATGGATGAATACAATTTCAGATTATCCATTAACACCCAGCCAAAATCAATGCCCGGAAAAAAAGTAGGATGTGTGCTATTGGTTAATGTGTTGGAATAAACTCCGGGGGTTAGAGTTAGTTTTTCATTGAAAAATTGAAATTTATGTTCAAGAAATAATCCTAAAATGTTTCTGTTATGTGCACCCAAATTACTACTCCTCAAATCCTCACTTCTAAAATCAAAACCAACACCTGTTTCTCCTAAATTACTTTTATAGGTTAAATGACTTTCTATACCACCTACATGGGTAAAGTGCCTGTTCTGGAAAAATGTTGGTCGCATTCTATCAAATACATAATGGTCTTGATTGTAGCGAAAGTATGCCTGATTTTTCCATTGCAGTTTGCCTGCATTTACTTTATGAATTATTCCGGCAAATGCAGTTTGAATACTTTCAAATTCATTTGAGTTTTTAACATAAAAGCCGTGTGCTCCAAAATCTCTATCGCTGTATCCTCCAATTATGTTTATGCTTTGATTAGTAAGCGTAAAAGTTTGTTGAAGAAAAACGGTTTGCATTGAAAAATCAGTATTGGCTTTGTAACCGCTGCTTTGCGAATGATGATAAGCTACGTGTGTTGCTGATTTTTTATACGAATAAGCTACTCCGGTTTGAACACTTACAAGTCCATAGTTTCCACCATAGGTATTGATGTACAATTGATTTTGAGCAGGTACTTTTGTTGTAAAATTAATAGCGCCAGCCAATGCATTAATTCCATACAATCGTGATGCGGAAGTTTTAATTACATCTATTTGTTCAATTGCATCCGGCATAAGTGGTAGATTAAAATTGTGGTGCCCTGTTTGTGGATCGTTAAGTTTAAGCCCATTTAGTAATAACAAACTTTGATCAAAGGAAGAACCGCGTATGCTCAAATCGGTTTGTACACCTACCGGACCTCGTTGTCTAATATCTATTCCCGAAACATTACTTAACCAATCAGCCGGAACACTCCCCGGTAACTTATTAATTTCTTTTCGGGTAATAACCGAAGTACTTAGATTAATGGTGCGCAATGGCATTACTATACGATTGCCTGTTACAACTATATCTTCCAACTGAATACTATCGGTTTGTGCTTGAATAAAATTTGGGAAAACAGCTAATAAAACTGCTATTAAAAAATACTTATATCGTTTCACTTTGTGTGTTAGAAATTTTTTTAAAACTGCCGCGAATGTATAGCTGTTAATTGAAAATACACGGATTGTAATATTTATCATCTATTGCATTTGCCACTTTCATTCAATAAAGTATTTTAATTCAGAAGAATGATTATCGCTTAGGTAAAGTAAAATTTTTATAACAATTCAATTGTATCGTTAAATTTGAAACATGATAATATATAATGTTACTGTAAATATTGAAGATGATGTGAGAGACAACTGGGTAGAATGGATGAAAGCAACACATATACCACAAGTAATGGCAACGGGATATTTTGTTTCATTTAACTTTAGTAAGCTTTTAAACAGGCAAGAGGATGAAACCGGAACTACTTATGTAATTCAATACACCGCACTTAGCATGGAGCATTATAATACTTATCAAGAAAATCATGCACCGGCATTACAAGCAGAAACTAAACGTTTGTATGAGGGTAAATTTGTTGCTTTTCGTACAATAATGGAAAGTGTTTAGCTTTCTTTATCTTTTTTGTTAATTTCAGCAAAAAGCTGTTCCATTTTAAATACGTAATCCAAGCTGTCATCAATAAAAAATTGCAAATCGGGTATAACACGAACTTGCTTACGAATTCGGGCTGCCAGTTCACGTCTGATAGGAACTTTATGTGCTTCTATGTTGTGTAAAAGTTCTTCTTTATTCTTTTCGTTCAAGAAACTTAAATATACTTTAGCATAACCTAAATCAGGTGATACAGTAACACTACTTATTGTTATAAAAGCATTATGAAACATTGCAGAACGATTCTCCATAAATACTTCTGCCAATTCTTTTTGAATCAATCTTGCAAATTTTTCTTGACGGATACTCATGCAGCAAATATCCAAAAAATAAATCAATTATTGTTTAGCGTTTTGTGAAGCTTATAACTTAAATATACCGAAAAACTATAATCCATAGCCTTGTTACGTATATCATAAAATGGTTCAACCCGTGCGCTTAAAGTTAAATTGGGTGCTAAATATTGATTATACAAAAATCGAATAAAAAGCAATTCACGATTCCGCTCTGTATAACCGGGTTTATCCATTGAAACGGATTGGTATATTGAAGTTCCGTTAGTAGCAATAAAACGATGCCCAAACCAATACGAAGTTGCAATTGTAAATTGTTTTTTGGTAACACTTACGTTGGCAAATACCCCTCTTCCATTTCGGAAAGGATAAAATCCACTATTAGTTTTCTCCTGATAAAATACACCAAATGCTTCTGCCTGAAAGTGGTATTTATTTAAAGTTCCGGCATAATAACCTAACCCGGCAGCACCATTAAATTGCATAACCATATTTGAAGTATCAACATCAATTTGCCCACCACGATGAAAAGCCGTAAGCTGAAGAATTGGTTTTAAGGCATAGTATTTTTTTAGCTTATTGTAATCTATCAAGTAGTTGTATGGCACATTTGGATTATTAGGGTCGGAAGCTATTTTTTGTATGATTGAAAAGTTAGTATGAATACCTGCTGAAAATTGTTCTTTGAATGGTGAACCTCTTTCAATAAACCGCTCCCAGTTTACCCATGTATCTAACCATATTTTATTGGTGTTTAGCTTAAATTGTGCACCGTTTTCAATGCGTTTTACTATTGCCGAATTAATATCATAAAGCGGTTCAATCATACGGTGTGCAAGTGCCCCTTCCAAAGTGCCAAATAGAAAAGTTCTTTTGCTATCGGAACTTTTTATTTTACATGTAAACGTAGGTAGTACTGTATTGATAGGAGGTATTGAGCCAAAATCATTTTTTAAAAAAACACCTGCCTGAATACTTATATTGGCTGTGGGTTGATATGCAATTTTAGGATGAAATTGTGTGCCAAATAGCGTTCTTCCTAATTCTATCTTATTAAAATATTCCGTATTGCGGAGGTAATTAAAATTATGAAACTGAAACGAAAACTTACCACTATCCGCAGGATTAACAAACCACTCATCGCTTAAAAACAAATTATTTATCTGTCCGAATAATGCAGTTAAATTAAAAAACAACAGAACAGAAAAAACAATTCGTTTCATTTGTTATAAATCGGCAGCATTAGCAACTAATTCTGCAATGTCTTTTATTTCTATGGTTTGTTCTTTTTCTTTAATTTTTATTCCATCGCGAAGCATGGTCATACAAAACGGGCAAGCCGAAGCAACAATAGTAGCCTGCGATTCAATCATATCTTCTGCCCGCTCAACATTTACTTCCTTAGTGCCATGCTCAGCTTCTTTAAAAATTTGTGCTCCACCTGCGCCACAACACAATCCTTTCTCTTTGCTTCTTTTCATCTCTACCAACTCTGCATCCAACTTTTCTATTACTTCTCTTGGAGCCTCATAAATATTATTGGATCTGCCTAAGTAACAACTATCGTGATAGGTAATTTTTTTACCATGAAATGCACCATCTTTAATGGCGATTTTTCCTTCTTTAAGCAACTCGTTTATAAATACTGTATGATGAACCACATCATATACACCGCCTAATTCGGGGTATTCGTTTTTAAAAGTATTGAAACAATGCGGACAGGCAGTTACTATTTTTTTAACATTATAAGCATTTAATGTGCCTATGTTTTGCATTGCAAGCATTTGAAATAAAAACTCATTTCCGGCACGTTTAGCCGGGTCACCGGTACATGCTTCTTCATTTCCTAAAACTGCAAAATTTATCCCCGCTGCATGTAAAATTTTAGCAAAGGCTTTTGTAATTTTTTGTGCTCTTTCATCAAAACTTCCGGCACATCCCACCCAAAATAACACATCAGCCACCTCACCAGCAGCTACTACTTCCGCCATTGTTCTTACTTTAAAATCACTCATTTTAATTGTTACTTATGGATTAGCAATTTAATAAAAACATTATGCAATTACAGAAATATTCAATTCCTTTAATTGTTTTTCATCAATAGTACTTGGTGCATCTATCATTGTATCTCTTCCGCTATTGTTTTTGGGGAAAGCAATAAAATCACGAATGGAATCGGCTCCGCCAAACAACGAACACAAACGATCAAACCCAAATGCTATACCGGCATGAGGTGGTGCTCCATACTGAAAAGCATCCATTATAAATCCAAATTGTTTTTGTGCTTCTTCATTTGAAAAACCTAAAACCTCAAACATTTTTGCTTGCAATTGTTTATTGAAAATTCGTACACTTCCTCCACCTACTTCTACCCCATTAATTACCATATCGTATGCATTGGCTCTTACTTTGCCAATCATTTCAGGATTTGAAAGCAACTCTTCATCTTCCGGTTTTGGCGAAGTAAACGGATGGTGCATAGCAAAATAGCGATTTTCTTCTTCGTTAAATTCTAACAAAGGAAAATCAATAACCCACAAACAACTGAAAGTGTTTTTATCGCGCAAGCCAAGTCGTGTTCCCATTTCTAATCGAAGCTCATTTAATGCTTTACGTGTTTTATCTGCTTGCCCGGCAAGTATTAACAATAAATCACCCGGTACTGCGCCAAATTTTTCAGCCCATACTTTTAATGTAGCTTCATCATAAAATTTATCTACTGACGATTTGATTGAACCATCAGCATTAACCCTAACATATACTAATCCGCTGGCTCCTACTTGTGGTCGTTTTACAAAATCAGTTAATTCATCTACTTGTTTGCGTGTATAGTCTGCACAGTTTTTTGCGCAAATACCTACTACCAATTCTGCATTATCAAATACCGGAAATCCTTTTCCTTTGGCTTCGTTATTCAACTCTACAAACAACATTTCAAAACGTGTATCGGGTTTATCGCTTCCGTAATACTTCATTGCATCCGCATAAGTCATCCTATTTAATGCGCCAATCTCAATGCCTTTTACTGTTTTAAACAAATGCTTAATCATACCCTCAAACATATTCAATACATCTTCTTGGGTAACAAAACTCATTTCACAATCAATTTGTGTAAATTCCGGTTGTCTATCGGCACGCAAATCTTCATCACGAAAACATTTTACCAACTGATAATACCTATCAAATCCGCTAATCATCAATAATTGCTTAAATGTTTGCGGAGATTGTGGCAATGCATAAAACTCCCCTTGATTCATTCTACTTGGCACCACAAAATCTCTTGCACCCTCGGGTGTAGATTTAATTAAAACCGGAGTTTCTACCTCAATAAAATCCTGGCTATCCATATAAGCACGAACTTGTTGTGTCATTTTATGGCGCAAAAACAAATTGTTGCGAACACTTGTTCTTCGTAAGTCTAAATAGCGATATTTCATACGCAAATCATCGCCTCCATCGGTGTTTTCTTCAATAGTAAAAGGTGGTGTGATGGATTCGTTCAATACTTCAAAATGCGTAACGATTAATTCTATTTCTCCGGTAGGTATATTTTTATTTTTACTTTCTCTTTCTCGAACTAAACCAGTGGCTTTTACCACAAACTCTCTACCTAATTTTCTTGCACGTGAGCACAACTCGGCTTCCGTATCCATATTAAAGGCCAATTGAGTAATGCCATATCTGTCGCGTAAATCAACAAAAGTTAATCCGCCCAAGTCTCTGCCTTTTTGAACCCATCCGGCAAGTGTAACAGTTTGCCCAACATTTGATACCCGTAATTCTCCGCAAGTATGTGTACGTAACATGAAATTAAATGTTTAATTAAAAAATAATTGTGCGAAAGTAAGAAAATATCGGAAGTTGTTTATACGAGTTGGGGGATTTATAATTTCGAGAAACTTTAATTAAATTGTCAATTAATGGCTTTTCGTACTTTTTAGATTTTTTAGAATGTAGTTTCTAATAATAATCATTACTAATTATTTAATGTGCTACAAATTTAAAAATCCATAACAGGACATATAACAATCTGTATTTGATTTAATCCTTTCAATACAGTTTATCCTCCAATAAAAAACTACGGTGTATTAATTAGCAGTAGATAATACACTCTTAAATTTTAACCCGCTGCGCTCTTTAATTTTATTAAATCCACCCCAAACATTTTTAACGTTTTTAAATCCTTTTTTCTTTAAAAAGCTGGCAGCAATCATACTCCTATAACCTCCTGCACAATGGATTAAATATGGTTTTTCTTTATCCAAAGTTTCAAAATTTGTATTTAAAGTATCAAGCGGAAAATTGCTTGCAGTATCCACATGCAGTTCATTGTATTCAGTTGGTTTTCGTACATCCAATACCATTGAATCGCTATGCTTAACATCTAATTCAAACTCTTCGTTATCTATGGATATTACCATATCATAACGTTTATCGGCATCTTTCCAGGCTTCAAAGCTTCCTTGCAAAAAACCTTTAATGTTATCAAAACCAACACGGGTTAATCGTTCAATACTTTCTTGCTCTTTACCTTGTTCGGCAACAATTACTAATTCGGTAGAAATATCCAACACGGTAGCAGCCCATATTGCGTATTGCCCATTCAACCCAAAATTAATGGCACCTGGCACAAAGCCTATTTCAAACACATCAGGAATTCGCGTGTCAATTATTGTTGCACCTTGCTTTACAAGCATTTCAAAATCATTTACAGAAAGCGGCTTGTTTGCTTGCTCCATAATTTTATCAAAATCAGTATATCCTTGCTTATTTAGCTTTGCATCTTTAAAAAAGTAAGCCGGAGGCGATGGAATTCCATCGGTAATAGTTTTAATAAAATTATCCTTATCTTTTATTTGCAATGCATAATTAAACTTTCGTTGTTCACCAATAGTAGAAAACAATTCTTTACCGATATTTTTACCACATGCGCTCCCTGCACCATGTGCTGGATAAACAAGTACATCATCCGGTAAAGTAAGTAACTTATTGTGCAACGAGTCAAACAAATTGGAAGCTAAATCTTCTTTAGTAAAAACACCTTCCAATAAATCCGGTCGTCCAACTTCCCCTACAAATAATGTATCGCCTGTAAATACCATTAACGGTTTGCTTTGATCGTTTATTAGTAATATACAAATACTTTCAGGTGTGTGTCCGGGTGTGTGAAGCACTTTTAAAACAATATTACCCAACTTAAACTCTTCGTTATCTTTTGCTACATAC
>JACFNJ010000091.1 GCA_019454865.1 Bacteroidia bacterium | reverse complement strand
AAGTATTGAGGCAATAAAAACAGTTTGTTCAACAGATACAACAAACAATAAACTTTCTGTTTCATCTACTTTGCTTTGCAGTTTACCTGAAATATTGAAGAATAAACAAACCGTATTTAAACATACGGGTGGGATACATGCCTGTGGTTTATTTGACAGCAAAGGGAATCTATTATTGTTAAGAGAAGATGTAGGCAGGCACAATGCTTTTGATAAATTAATTGGTGCTGCTCTTTCTACCGATTCAATTAATCTTTCGGATTGTATAGTATTATTAAGTGGCAGGGCTAGTTTTGAGTTGATTCAAAAGGCGGCAATGGCTGCAATTCCTATTGCATGTGCTATTGGTGCTCCAAGTAGTTTGGCTGTTTCTACTGCACAAGAATTTGGAATTACACTTGTAGGTTTTCTTAAAGAAAACAGAATGAATATTTATTCAAACTCGGAAAGAATTAACCAATAAATTAAATAACATTATCCAAAAAGTAAGTTAAAAAAGCTTTCCAACATACTTACTTCAATAATTTTTAAACCGGATTTATTTGTTTGCAGTTTATTGTACTTACTTATATATGCAGTAGTAAAGCCTAATTTTGCAGCCTCTGCCAAACGTTGTTCAATTCGATTAACAGCGCGTATTTCACCACTCAAACCCACTTCACCAATAAAAGCAATTTTTGAGTCGAGCGGAATGTTATTATAACTACTAACAATTGCAGCAACAATACCCAGGTCAATTCCGGGGTCTTCTATGCGTAGTCCTCCGGTAATATTGATAAACACATCTTGCACACCCATCCGCAGTCCGCATTTTTTTTCAAGCACTGCCAGTAACATATTTAATCGTTTTGCATCATAGCCATTGCTGTTGCGCTGAGGTGTACCATAAGCAGCTGTGCTAACTAAAGCTTGGGTTTCTATTAACAATGGTCTAACCCCTTCAATTGTGGCACTAATAGCAATACCACTCAAGGTTTCGTCACGTTGTGAAATTAGTATTTCGGAAGGATTTTTAACCTCGCGAAGTCCTACACCTTGCATTTCATATATACCAATTTCGCTTGTACTGCCAAATCTATTTTTAGTAGTTCGCAATATGCGATACACATGATTTCTATCGCCTTCAAATTGCAAAACTGTATCAACCATGTGTTCTAATAATTTGGGACCGGCTAAGGTTCCGTCTTTGGTTATATGACCAATTAGAAATACAGGAGTTCCGGTTTCTTTTGCAAATCGAATTAAGTCTCCTGCTGTTTCTTTTATTTGTGATATACTGCCGGGTGTGCTATCTAACAATTCACTTTGCAACGTTTGAATGGAATCTACAATTACAATATCAGGTTCTAATTCTTGCAAAGCTTTCCCAATGCGTTGTGTTGAAATTTCTGTAAATAAATAACAAGAATTGTTTTGGTATGGAAGTCGTTCAGCACGCATTTTAATTTGCGATTCACTCTCTTCGCCACTGATGTATAATACTTTTTTATTGGTAAACTGTAAAGCTATTTGTAGCATCAATGTTGATTTCCCAATCCCCGGTTCACCGCCAATTAAGATAACGCTTCCGGGTACTATTCCACCACCAAGCACTCTTGATAATTCTTCATCGTTCACAGTATATCGTATCTGTGTGCTTTGTTCAATCTCTCCTATCTGAATAGGCTTTAATATTGTTTTTGCGTTTTCTTGTTTCCAGGTTTTTGTATATGCTGTTTTCTCTTTCTGTACAAGTTCTTCAATATATGTATTCCACTCACCGCAGCTATTGCATTTACCCACCCATTTTGCTGATGTTGCTCCACAATTTTTACAATAAAATGTTGTTTGTGTTTTTGCCATTTCAATAGTTCAATAATCTGCGAAAATTTTAACCAAAGTAAATATTAATCGCCAATTTTCATACTTAATGCAATTCGTTTTCGTATTAAGTCCACTTCGGTAACTTTTACTTTTACGTGTTGTTGTAATTTTACAATTTCGTTTGGATTGCTAACATATCTATCAGCCATTTGAGACACATGCACAAGTCCATCTTGCTTTACACCAATATCAACAAAACATCCAAAATTAGTAATATTAGTTACTATACCCGGAAGCACCATACCAATTGTTAAATCTTCCGGCTTTTTCACATCTGCAAATTCAAACGGTTTTAGTTGTTCACGTGGGTCTCTGCCCGGTTTTGCAAGTTCTTTTAAAATATCGTTTATAGTTAATAAACCTGTTTGCTCGGTTACATATTTTTGAGGAGATATTTTCTTACGTAATTCTACATTTTTAACCAGATCTTCAACTTCACATGCTAAATCCTTAGCCATTTGTTCAACAATAGCATAGCTTTCCGGATGAACAGCACTATTATCCAAAATATTTTTTGCATTTGGTATTCGTAAAAATCCTGCACATTGCTCAAAAGCTTTTTCGCCCAAACGTGCCACTTTTTTCAACTCTTTACGCGATTTAAAAGCACCATTATCATCACGATACTTTACAATATTAGTTGCCAATTGTGGGCCTAAACCGGAAACATAAGTAAGTAAACTTACACTTGCCGAGTTTAAATTAACACCAACTTGGTTTACACAACTTTCAACAACAGTATCCAAGCTTTTCTTCAATTTATTTTGATCAACATCGTGCTGATACTGCCCCACTCCAATTGACTTAGGATCAATTTTAACCAACTCAGCTAAAGGGTCGCTTAAACGCCTGCCAATAGATACTGCACCACGCACGGTTACATCTTTATCAGGAAATTCATTACGTGCAATTTCAGAAGCGGAATAAACCGATGCACCACTTTCGTTTACAACATAAATTTGAACCGGATGAGAAAATGCAATCTCCCGAACTAACGTTTCAGTTTCTCTGCCCGCTGTTCCATTTCCTATTGATATTGCTTGAATGTTAAACTTTTTCACCAATGAATAAAGCTTATTTATTGCTTCATCTTTTTCTTTTTGCGGCTCGTGCGGATAAATTACATCATCATGCAAAAGTTTTCCTTCATCATTTAAACAAACAATTTTGCACCCACTTCTATAACCCGGATCGATACCCAAAATAGACACATTACCCAACGGGGCTGACAAAAGCAACTGCCTCAAGTTTTCACTAAACACACGTATAGCTTCGTCATCAGCACGTTGTTTGGCTATGTTTCTGAATTCATTTTCCATACTTGGTGCCAGCAATCTATCGTAACAATCCTCTAATGCTTCAGCTAAATGCCCACTTGCTTGGGTATCTTTTTTTAAAAATAATTTATCTAAAATATTCAATGCGTGATCAATTTCTATTTCAATCTTTACCTTCAAAAATCCTTCATCTTCTCCTCTAAATACTGCCAAAACACGGTGTGAAGGACATTTTTTTAATGGCTCTGAGAAATCAAAATAATCGCTAAATTTAATTGCCTCCTCTTTTTTGCTTTTATAAACTGTGGAAATTATGTTGGCATTTTTCTCAAAAGCATTCCGAATTGCAGAACGAGCAGCTACGTTCTCATTAATCATTTCGGCAATAATATCGCGTGCTCCTTCCAATGCCATATCTTCATCGGTAATTACATCCGTCAAATACTTTGCTGCTTCAATAAACACATCGCTGTCATGTTCTTGCAAAAGCCATAATGCAAGTGGCTCTAAACCACGCTCGCGAGCAATGGTAGCACGGGTTTTACGCTTAGGCTTATATGGCAAATAAATATCCTCCAAAACATTAATATCCCAACAATCTTCTATTCGTTTACGTAGTTCGTCAGTTAATTTACCTTGTTCTTCAATTGTTGTTAATATGGTAACTTTCCTTTGTTCTATATCCCGAAGTCGCTCAATACCAGTTTTAATTTTATCAATTTCTACCTCATCCAAATTTCCGGTAATTTCTTTTCTGTACCTTGAAATAAAAGGTATTGTACTTCCGTCATCCAATAAATTTACAGTTGCTTTTACTTGATTTACAGATAATCCTAAGGTGTTTGCTAATAGCGAAATAATGTAAATATTTTGTTGCATAAGGCGCAAGTATAATATTACGTAGATGCAGGTTATGCACGATGTTTTAACAATTCATTCAAGTTGTGAAATAAAAAAACACGCCATTTTTAAGTTAAAATGACGTGTTTACGATTATTGGTTATAAAGTGCTATGATTTTGTTATTAACTATTCCGATTTAGATTTATAATTGTACTATCAATTGAAAAAAAATTGTCTAACAAATTACATATTTCAATAAACCTGATAAACAAAAACAACAACCTTGTTTGCACGGCATATAATCTATATGCAGTACAGCTTGCTTTTATAGCTTATAAATACCTGAAAAACGAAGATGAAAGCAAAGACATCGTTATGGACTTGTTTGAAAAACTACTAAAAACTCCTAAAGAAGATTTGTTACTGAAAGGACCAATAAAAGGAGATAAGTTTAAATCGTGGTTGTTTTTAGTGCTTAAAAATATGTGTTTGGATACAATAAAACACAAAAACATAATTCAAAAATACATAGCTGAAAACCCAAATGATGAAAATTATTCTTTTTCGGAATCAGAGCGCAGATGGGATAAACAAACAATTGAATATGTTTTAAATCAATTAGGAGAGTGTGAATACCGAGTTATAAAAATGCACTTGGATGGTTTCTCTAACGATGAAATTTCGAAAACTTATAATTTAAGTTATAATACAGTACGCAATCAAATATCAATTGCAAAAAAGAAAATGCGAAGTTTTATTTTATCAAATGATAATTTAGTGGGTTAGAAACAAGAAAATTTATTACCAACTGCCTCCACTACCTCCACCCCCAAAGCTACCTCCACCAAAGCCTCCAAATCCACCTCCGCTACTACCACCACTAAATCCACCACTTCCAAATGTTCCGCCCCAAAATAACGGGCCACCAAAGTTGCCTCTAGTTCTATTTCTTCCTCCACCACCTTTGCTTAATAAAACAATAACAATTAGTATTATAATAAAAATAATAAATGATGTAGGTATTTTATCGTTTTCGTTTGGGTCGGCAGTAAACTCCCCGGATGCTGCTTTAATTATTGCAGTAGTAGCTGCATCCAATCCATCATAAAATCGACCTTCTTTAAAAGCAGGATTCATAATGTTAGTTCGAATGCGTGAACTCAAAGCATCAGTTATTGTAGCTTCCATTCCATAGCCGGTATGTATTCTCGATTTTCTGTCATCAATAGCTACATAAATCAATATACCATTATTTTTTCCTTTAACACCTATTCCCCATCCTTCTGCCAAACGCTGGCAATAATCAAATAAGTCATCACCATCTAATGTTCGTTCTATTACTATTGCAATTTGTGTTGAAGTGGTGTCGCTATAAATTGTAAGTTTTTGCTCCAGTGTACTACGTTCTGATGCTGTAAGAACTCCTGCATAATCATTAACCAATTGGCTGCTTTTGGCCGGAATTTCTTTTGCCGAAATACAAATTGGAAATAGTAAAAGAAAAAGTATAAAATATTTATTTCCCTTCATCTTAACTATGGTTTGAATCGTTGTTGTTGCCAAAAGAAATTTCATTATTCAATTCATTGGTGTCACTTTTTTGATGCGGGAAGTAAAACTTCAGTTTCTCCCCTGCCTGTTCAATTGCTAATTCCAAACCTCTTACAAACTCGCCTTTTTTAAACATCAAAACCATCAATTCTTTTTCTTCATCCCAAAACTTTTGAGAAACTTTTTCATGAATACCACTATCCCCTATAATAGCAAACTTTTTATCCAAATAAGCCAAATAAAACAATACACCATTTTTTAAATTGGTCTTATGCATACCCAATTCATCAAATAATATTGTAGCTCTATCATACGGATTACCTTCGCATTTTGCTTCAATATGTACTCGAATTTCTCCGCTCGTATTTAGCTCTGCTATTCGTATTGCTTCTACAATTCGTGCTTGCTCAGATGTAGTAAAAAATAATTTTGCCATAGATAATGAATATTAAAGTCATGTCTTGAAATTTTGCAAAGACATGACTTTAAAAAATATGATTTATGAATTATTCAAAGCTCACTGTTGGAGCTTTTTCAGCACCTTTATCCGCTTCAAAGTATCCTTTTTTCTCAAAACCAAACCAGCCGCTGTAAATTACATGAGGAAACTTACGAATGAATGTATTGTAATCTTTTACTACCTCATTAAACTTTTGCCTTTCGGTAGCTATTCGGTTCTCAGTACCTTCTAATTGGCTTTGCAATTCTTTAAAATTTTCAGTTGCTTTAAGTTGTGGGTATTGCTCAGCCACTACCATTAATCTTCCTAATGCTTGCGAAAGTTCGCCTTGCGATGCCTGAAACTTAGAAATTTGATCAGCAGAAAGTTTGCTTGCATCCACTTTAACCGATGTAGCATTAGCACGAGCATTAATAACGTCAGTTAATGTTTTTTGCTCAAAGTTGGCAGCACCTTTTACCGTGTTTACTAAGTTAGGAATTAAATCCAACCGTCTTTGGTACACATTTTCAACCTGCGCCCATGCAGTAGAAGTTGCTTCTTGCTTAGATACCATTTTGTTATAACCCATAAATCCGTTTATAACAAACAATGCTAAAATACCTAAAATAACGAATAAGATAATGTTTTGTTTTTTCATGTTTTTCTGATTGAATAATGCAATATACAATTTACAAACCAAAGAATAATAACTGACAAAATGCCTGATTATTTAATAGGATTTGGTGATTTTGTAGCTTGTACTTATACTTGTTGGTACGATACCATCTTACAAATTATAGATGAAATATAATCCTGACTGTATTTATTTTAAAGGACATGTACCTTGCAATCCGCACAAACAAAATGGCTACCACTGCGAAGACTGTCCGGCTTATACAAAAGTTTCAAAGCGAATTTTAATAATTAAATTAGGTGCAATAGGCGATGTAATTCGCACTACGCCTTTAGTAGTAAAATTTAAAAATGAGTTTCCTAATTGTAAGATAACATGGCTTACCTGGACTCCTGATATTTTACCTGCTTCAAAAATTGATGAAATCCTTAAATGGGATATAAATAGCGTTATGTATGCCCAAAATAGTAAGTGGGATATAGCCATCAACTTAGATAAAGAAAAAGAAGCAGGTGCATTATTAAATAGTATAAATGCAACTGAAAAATATGGATTTACGTTAAAGGATAATGAAATTCAACCGATAAATACATTAGCACTGCACAAGTTTCTTACCGGAATGTTTGATGATGTAAGTAAATCAAATACTAAAAGCTACCTGCAAGAGATTTTTGAGATTTGCGGATATACTCACAATGGTGAACCATATCTAATGGACACACATGATGACAAAGGATATGTATGGGACTTGCCAAAAGACAAAAAGATTATAGGGCTTAACACCGGTTGTGGCGGACGGTGGACAACCCGACTATGGACAATAGAAAAGTGGGTAAACTTAGTTAAGCTTTTAAAAAATCAACATCCCGATGCTGTGATATTGCTTTTGGGGGGTGAAGCAGAAAACGAACGGAACAAAGAAATACAGAAGAAAACCGGAGCTACTTATCTTGGCTATTTCAGCTTATATGAATTTATAAACTTGGTAAACCAATGCCATCTAATAGTTACACAGGTTACAATGGGCATGCACATAACATTAGCATTGGGCAAAAAAATTGTATTAATGAATAATATCTTTAATCCGCATGAGTTTGACCTATTCGGCAAAGGAGAAATTGTACAACCAAATAAAACCTGCAAATGTTTTTATCGTGGAAGTTGTGTGGATGGAATAAGTTGCATGGAAGAGTTGCCTCCTGAAAAAATTGCAGAAGCAGTAAAAAAGTATTATTAACCCATATCACGAACCAATACTCCCAACTAAACATCAAAATGAAATCAATACAATTAGAAATTGACAATTTATTAATCGCATTAAAAAATCGTTTTGATAAAAACATGCATCGGCATGAGGGGATAAATTGGAAGGATATAGAGACTCGGATAATAAATAAACCAAACATTATTAAAAGTATTATTGCTATGGAGCAAACAGGTGGTGAACCGGATGTTGTAATACTGAATAAAAAGAGTAATGAAATTGTGATTTGTGATTGTGCCTGCGAATCGCCAAAAGAAAGACGAAGCCTGTGTTATGATAACGAAGCATTAGAAACAAGAAAAGAACACAAGCCAAAAAATAGTGCAGTAAATATGGCTAATGAAATGGGAATTGAATTATTAACAGAAGAGCAATACATACAACTGCAAGCTATTGAGAAATTTGACACAAAAACTTCAAGTTGGTTAGCTACACCATCAAACGTAAGAAAATTAGGAGGTGCTATTTTTGGAGATTTTCGATTTGGCAGAGTTTTTATTTACCACAATGGAGCTGAATCATACTATGCAGCTAGAGGTTTTCGTGGATTTATAAAAATTTAAACGTAACAGGATTTAGTATTTAACTAATTTATTTAGCACACCTTTTACGTATTTAAATGAATATACTTTAAAAATTCTTCACGTGTTTTAGTATCTAAAAACTTACCGCAATATTCGCTTGTAACAGTATTACTTGTAATATCTTGCACACCTCTTGAAGCTACACACAAATGATCCGCTTCTATTAACACAGCTACATCATTAGTATTTAACGTTTCTTTTAACATATTAGCTATTTGAATCGTCATGCGCTCCTGTACCTGTGGGCGTCTGGCAAAATACCTAACAATACGATTCAGTTTACTTAAGCCAACAACTTTGCCGTTTGGAATATACGCAACGTGTGCTTTGCCAATGATTGGCACAAAGTGATGTTCGCAAGTGCTATGAAAGCTGATTGATTTTTCAACCAACATGTTTTTATACTGGTAACGATTTTCAAACAATTTTACATCCGGTGCATTACCAGGATTTAATCCGGAGAAAATTTCTTTCACATACATTTTAGCCACACGATGAGGTGTACCTTTCAAGCTATCATCACTCATATCCAAACCAAGTATAAGCATGATTTCTTTAAAATGTTTTTCAATCAGTTCAATCTTTAACTCGTCATCTAACTTAAATGCATCTTCACGTAATGGTGTTTCTAAATTGAAAAACGAATGAGTATCGCCTATTTGGTCGTTATTGTTAATTTCCTCCATATTCTACAAAATTACGTTCTGTTTCAAATAATTTTATACTTAACTTATGTTCTTTATTAATGTGTGGTCGTAATAATCGCCATATAACTACTGCAATATTTTCAGCAGTTGGATTTAAGTTCTTAAATTCAATTGTATCCAGATTTAGATTTTTATGATCAAACCGATGTTCAATTTCATCCCGAATTAAATCACTTAGTACTTTTATATCTACCAGATAACCTGTTTCTTCATCCAATTTTCCGGTAACTGTTACTATTACTTCATAATTATGACCATGATAATTAGGATTGTTGCATAGACCAAAATATTCTTTATTTTTTTCATCACTCCACGTTGCTACATGTAGTCGGTGAGCAGCATTAAAGTGAGCCTTTCGCGATACGGATATTTCCATTTCAAATATTTTTCATAAACAAAGATAACAGTTGTAATTTAGTTTTTATTTGATATAATTTCGATTTA
>JACFNJ010000090.1 GCA_019454865.1 Bacteroidia bacterium | reverse complement strand
GTCGGATTTGTTTTCCTTTACGTTTTACAATGTAAGTCATAATTGTATCCAACAATGGAACACTGCTTTTCATTGCTTCGCGAAACTTGATTTCAAACAAATCTAATTCCTTGCTTATCGGTTCTTTTATGTGATTAATTGAGCTCAAAATGCGAGGCAATTTAAAGTAAATTCATATATTAAGTATAGTTATACTTCAATTTAGGGATTTATGAATTTAACCGCTTTGTTTTCAAAATGTTTAACAAATAAAATGAAGTGTTATTTAGCCTGCTTTTGATACCAATACCCTCTTTGTATTTTCAATTTTTGAAAGTATTATTTCCGATTCTTTACTTAAATTTTGAACTAATGAATTTAGTTGTTCAATCCCTTCACCTGATTTACCTATAAATTCAATTTTAATAACCAATTCTGAAACTTCTGTTTCACTAAGCATCAAAACACTATTGTTTAACCGATGTGCAGTACTCCCAACTTGATTGTAATCTTTTTGTATTTCAAAATTTAAAATATCATTTACATCCTTAGGTAGTGAAACATAAATTAAATCTAACATGTGAATGATAAACTCCAGATCGCCATCTGCAATCATTTCCAAATAAGAAATATTAATTTGCTCATTACCCATTCTGTTTCCAAATTTAATTATCTTGCGCCCTCTATGCAAGCACACCATGCAAAATAAAGGAATTTGCACATTATCGGTAGTACCTGTTCGAAAAATGCCGGATAGTACCAGCGAAATTACTACGCAATTATTATTTGGAGATCAATACGTAATTAATAAAATTGAAGAGGAGTGGATTGAAATTACTACCATTACGGATAATTATACCGGATTCATCAGTAAAAAACAATCATCCAACTACAATGATGAAATAATGGAATGGGAAGTAAATACATCTTTTCCTTTTGCGGTATTACGTTGCAATTTAGGTTTATTATATATCCCTGCAGGTGCAACATTGCCTGCAAACAATACTTTTACATTAGGAAACATTACCTTTACTAAAGAAAAATCTATACAAATTGAAACACAACCAATAGCCAACATTGCAAAAAATTATTTAAACACACCCTATTTGTGGGGAGGCAAAACTTTTATGGGAATTGATTGCAGTGGATTTACTCAAATGGTATTTAAACAATATGGTATAAATATACCGCGCGATGCATACCAACAAGCAGAACTTGGCAAAACAATACAGTTTATAGAAGAAGGAAAAACCGGAGATTTAGCTTTTTTTGATAACTTGGAAGGAAAAATAACACATGTAGGAATTTTATTAAACAACTCAACAATAATACACGCCTCAGGCAAAGTACGAATAGACCGAATTGATCATTTCGGAATATTACCAAACGAATCAAACAACTACTCACATAAATTAAGAATCATTAAAAGAATTATTTAAACAAAAAAATTATGGCACTAAAAATTGGCGATAAAGCCCCAGATTTCACACTTTTTAATACAGAAAAAAATGAAGTTTCGTTAGCAAACTTTAAAGGTAAAAATGTAATTGTTCATTTCTTTCCATTAGCATTTACCGGTGTATGTACTACGCAGTTATGTACAATTCGCGATGCAATACAATTATACAAAAATGACAATGCTGATGTTGTTGCAATATCTGTTGACTCTGCTTTTGCATTAGGTAAGTTTAAGGCTGAACAAAACCTACCATTTGACTTATTAAGTGATTTTAACAAAGAAACATCAGCTGCTTATGGTGCATTATTTGAAAATTTTCCGGCATTAGGAATGAAAGGTGTTGCAAAGCGTTCAGCTTTTGTAATTGATAAAAATGGAACTATACAATATGCAGAAGTTTTGGAAAAACCCGGTGACTTGCCTGATTTTTCAGCCATTAACGCAACATTAGAAAAATTAAAATAAAAATTTCGTTTGAGGGTTTGCTATATTTAGCAACAATTATATATTTGCAGTCCTCAAAGGAATGGTTTCGTAGCTTAACTGAATAGAGCATCTGACTACGGATCAGAAGGTTACAGGTTTGAATCCTGTCGAGACCACCAGCATAAAGCCCTTACACTTGTAGGGGCTTTTTTATTATTCAACCTATTCTGCACATTTTGGTTTGGTATCTATAAACACATTTAACAATTTACGTAAATTGCGAGCTTTAATACCATGAAAACTTATTTCAAGTTACTCTCATTTGCACGTCCGTTTAATCAATTTGTACCCAAGTACATAATATTAGCAGTACTAGCCGTAGTGTTTGGCTTACTCAACTTTACATTGCTAATACCTTTATTAAATGTAATTTTCCAAAAAATTGAAATACAACAAATCGCTACAGCCAAGCCTGAGTTTGCATTAAATATTGAGTATGCAAAAAGTATTTTTAATTATTACTTTCAAGAAATTTTTAGACAATACGGACAAAGTGGAGCACTAAAATTTGTTTGTGGTGTAATTGTTATTTCGGTAGTATTATCCAACACATTTCGATATTGGTCGCAACGGGTGTTAAGTAAAATGCGCGTTGATGTAATTAAGAATATTCGCAAAAGCCTATACAATAAAATTATTGATTTACATACCGGATATTTTCAAAGCCAAAAGAAAGGAGATTTAATAAGTACGCTAAGTAACGATATAACCGAAATAGAAGCTTCGGTTGTAAGTTCGGTACAAGTTATTTTTCGTGAGCCATTAATGATAGCTGGCTATTTTGTTTTGCTTTTTACAATGAGTGTAAAACTTACATTATTTATTTTGTTAGTACTTCCATTATCCAGCTTAATTATTTCCAATATATCAAAACGATTAAAAAAGGATGCGCAAATTGGTCAGCAAATTCAAGGTAATATATTGAGCATAATAGAGGAAACCATAAGCGGCATACGAATTATAAAAGCATTTAATGCCCAACAATATGTAAAAAAGAAATTTGACCAACAAAACAACGACTACCGCAATATTTTAAAGGGAATGTGGAATAAACGGGAATTAGCATCTCCACTTTCGGAAGTGCTAGGTGTAACAGTAGTGGTGTGGGTTTTATTGTATGGTGGGCAATTGGTATTAGAAAATCAAAGTGATTTGAATGCAAGTGAATTTATAACATACATCGTATTATTTTCACAAATTTTGGTTCCGGCAAAAGCAATTTCATCAGCCATAACCAATATACAAAGAGGAATTGCAAGTGGCGAACGCATTTTTAAAATTTTAGATACTCCGGTTGCAATTACAGAAGCTGAAAACCCAATTAAAAAAAATGATTTTAGAGAAAAAATTCAATACCAAAATGTAAGCTTTAGCTATGCTGAAAAAAAAGTGGTAAATAACATTAACCTAACAATAAATAAAGGCGAAATGATAGCATTAGTTGGCCAAAGCGGTGCAGGTAAAAGTACAATGGCCGATTTGTTACCGCGCTTTTATGATGTGAATGAAGGAGAAATAACCATTGACGGATTAAATATAAAAAAGATGAAACTTAGTGAGCTGAATCAATTAATGGGAATAGTTACACAAGAAAGTATTTTATTTAACGATACCGTTTTTAATAATATAGCATTTGGGATTGAAAATGCACATGAACAAGATGTAATAGAAGCTTCAAAAATTGCAAATGCACATGAATTTATCATACAAATGGAAAACGGATACCAAACAAATATTGGCGACAGGGGCAATCGACTAAGTGGTGGGCAACGCCAGCGAATAAGCATTGCACGTGCTGTTTTAAAAAATCCACCGATATTAATATTAGACGAAGCAACTTCAGCACTTGATACCGAAAGCGAACGTTTAGTGCAAGAAGCCATACAAAATTTAATGAAAAACCGAACTAGTATTGTAATTGCACATCGTTTAAGCACCATACAACATGCAGATAAAATAATTGTAATGCAACAAGGAGAAATAATTGAAACAGGAACGCACAACGAATTAATTTTACAAAATGGAGTATATAAACGATTAAGCGAAATGCAGGCGTTTTCATAACATAATTACATGAAAATAATTTTTAAACCAGGCGACATAAAGTCTTTTAGCAAAGAAGTATTACCTACAGATACTGCAACTTTTGATGCAGGGCAAGTACATCCAGTATATGCTACATTTGCATTAGGCAGAGATGCTGAATGGGCTTGCCGTTTATTTGTAATTGATATGAAAGATGAAGATGAAGAAGGAATCGGAACTTTTTTACATATCGAACACAAAAGCCCGGCTAGTATTGGTTCAGTAGTTCAATTTACAGCAACACTTGATGAACAAAATAAAAATGAAGTTATCTGTAGTTTTGAAGCAAAAGTAAATGATAGAATAATTGCAACAGGAAAAACAGGACAAAAGATTCTTAAAAAAGAAAAATTAAACCAAATAATTAATAGCAGTAAAATATAAATAATGAATATAGATTTAACAGGGAAAAATGCAATAGTATGTGGTGCCACAAAAGGCATTGGCAATGCTACTGCTAAGTTGATGGCTTCGGTAGGAGCAAATGTAACAATGATATCCAGAAATGAGAGTATATTAAGTAATATCATTCGCGATTTAGATACATCCAAAGGACAAACCCACGATTACATTGCTGCTGATTTTAGCAACCCAAAAGATTTACAAGAAAAATTAGAAGCAAAAGTAAATGAACCAAAAGTATATCACATTTTGGTAAACAACACGGGAGGACCTCCTGCCGGTTTAGCAATAGATGCGGAATTGCATGAATACACTGCTGCATTTACCAATCATTTATTATGCAATCAGGTATTAGCAAAAGCTGTTGTAGATGGTATGCGAGCAAGCGGGTATGGAAGAATTATTAATGTAATATCTACATCGGTAAAAGCACCTCTAAAAGGTTTAGGGGTTTCCAATACAATTCGAGCAGCAGTAGGTAATTGGGCAAAAACTTTAAGCTTTGAATTAGCTCCTTTTGGCATAACAGTAAATAACGTATTACCCGGTGCAACTGCAACTGATAGGTTAAAGCAAATAATAGAAACTAAAGCAAGCAAGCAAAACCACTCCATTGCTGAAGTTGAAAAAGAAATGACTAATGAAATACCTATGGCACGATTTGCTACACCGGATGAAATTGCTTATGCCATAGTATTTTTAGCTAGTACCTATGCAGCATATATTACAGGCATTAATATTCCGGTGGATGGAGGCCGAACACCTAACTTATAATTTGTATATTCGAAACAATTTTTAAACAATAAATTTTTAAATAAAACATGAAAAGAATTATTCAATTAGTAGCCGTTGCTTTGTTTGCAATTCAAACAATACCGGCAAATGCACAATTACAATTACCGCAAGCAAGCCCTAAAGCGAGTGTAATGCAGCAAGTAGGCCTAACAGATATGACTATTGAATATAGCAGCCCTGCTGTACATGGTAGAAAAATTTGGGGAGAACTTGTTCCGTACAACGAATTATGGCGAGCAGGTGCAAATGCAGCAACAAAAATTACTTTTTCAAAGGATGTAATCATTGAAGGAGCTTTAGTTAATAAAGGTTCATACAGTATTTTCTTAATCCCAACTACCCAAGATTGGACTGTTATAATTAACAAAGATGCAACAGCATCAACAGGTTCATACAAACAAGAAAATGATGTTATTCGATTTACTGTTAAACCTACTCAAAATGCACATGTAGAGCGCTTACAATATTTCTTTAGTAATTTTACGGATGATAATGCGCAAGTAAACTTAGCTTGGGAAAATATTTGTGTTTCCTTTAAAGTAATGTGCTATACATCAAAACAAGCATCTGAAAATATTGATAGAGCATTATCTTCAACATGGAGCCAATACAATAATGCAGCAAGATATTATTACGACCAAAAGAACTATGACAAAGCATTGGAATATGTAAATTTAAGTATTAACCTAAGTAATCAATGGTTTAATAATTGGGTAAAAGCTCAAATATTAAATGCTTACGGTAAAACTAAAGACGCGTACACTTTTGCATTAAAAGCAAAAGAATTAGGAGATAAAAATCCAGATGGATTTTTCTTTAAATCGCAAGTAGAAAAAGCAATTGCTGATTGGAAAACAACTCCAGCAAAGAAGAAATAAAAACTATTAGTAAAACATAAAAAAAGGGTTGATGATTAAATCAATCCTTTTTTATTTTAAAGAGTTTACACCTCACGTTCCCATTTTGCAATTACGTATGTAGCCAAACAATTTCCCATTAAATTAACAGACGTCCGTCCCATATCCATAAATGCATCAATGGCTAAAATTGCAAAGGCTTTTTGTGGGTCTAATCCAAGTGAGGAAACAGTACTAACTAATATTAAGAATGAAGCCCCCCTAACACCTGCAACACCTTTGCTTGTAAGCATTAATATCAAACACATATACACTTGCTGCCCTAAAGTTAAATCAACCCCACTTACTTGCGCAATAAATACCGATGCAAGCGATAGATATAAAGTAGTTCCATCCAGATTAAAACTAAAACCGGTAGGCAATACAAACGCTACAACTTTTCTTGGAATTCCCATTTTTTCTAAATTCTCCATAGCCTTTGGCAAAGCAGCTTCTGAACTTGCAGTTGCAAAAGCAATTGATAGTGGTTCACTAATGTGTTGTAAAAATTTCTTAAATGGTAGTTTTACTATTAAACCTATAGGCACTAGTACAACTAAAATAAAAATTATTAATGCTACATACAATGTCATTAACAACTTTATCAAATCATGCAGCACACCATAGCCCATCGTAGCAATGGCATAACCAATTGCACCACCAACTGCAAGCGGTGCAGTGTACATTACCAAATTAGTAAATTTAAACATTACTTCAGCTAAACCTTCTATACTCTGCACCATCTTTTCTTTTACACCTCCCTTTACCTGCGAAAGTGCAATACCAAAAAGAATACTAAAAACAACAATCTGCAATACCTGATTTTCGGCTACACTTTTGGCAATGTTTTCGGGAAAAATATCTAAAATAACATTATGTGAATGGTTTTGCTCCAATAATTTATTTGCCTTATCTACTTGTTCGGTTTGTGCATTAAGGCTTGAGCCTTTACCCGCTTTTGTAATGTTAATAGCAGCCAACCCGATAAACAACGCAATTGTTGTTACTACTTCAAAATAAATTATTGATTTAAGTCCCATTCTGCCAACTTGCTTCAAATCACTATGCCCTGCAATACCTACTACCAATGTGCTGAACAACAATGGAGCAATAATGGTTTTAATAAGTCGTAAAAAAATATCACTTAATACTTTTAGCTCCTTTGCCCAGTTTGGTGCTATGCCAGCTACTTCAATACCAAGAAACATGCAAAGTAAAATATAAACAGTTAATGACTTGCTTTTCCAAGCATAAACACCCAAAACCAAAATAAAAACCCAGCGGATTATTTGCAACAAAATTGCATTTACTTCAAGTACTTCAAACCAGTTAAGCAAATGAAAAGTGCTATCAATAAAAAATAGAAGTAAAAGAATTAGTAATAGTTTCCGTTTGTCCATACGCCAAACCTAATGAATTTAGGTTAATATATATCAGCATTTCAATTATTATTTTTTTAGTAATATTGATGCGAAATTTTTTAATGCAAACTCATTTTGAAAACGAATAGAGCAATAATAATATGGTTATATACCGGATGTTTTTTGGTATTCGCCATGGTAGTAGTTGGTGGTATTACTCGCTTAACAGGCTCGGGCTTATCTATAACCGAATGGAATGTAATAACAGGTTCAATTCCCCCAATGAGTGAACAACATTGGCAAGAAGAATTTTTAAAATACCAACAATCACCGCAATTTAAACACATCAATTCATCCTTTCAGTTGCATGATTTTAAAGCAATCTATTGGTGGGAATATCTGCATCGCTTAATTGGCAGATTAATGGGTATAATATTTATTGTTCCGTTTTTATATTTTTTAGCAAAGAAACAAATAAGCAAATCGTTATTACCTAAATTGATTTTTATTTTCATTTTGGGAGCTTGGCAAGGTTTCTTAGGATGGTACATGGTTAAAAGTGGATTGGTTAATCAGCCGTATGTAAGCCACATTCGATTAGCAATACACTTAATGAATGCACTTATTACGTTTGGTTATATATTTTGGGTAACCCTTGATTTGAAAAGAGAACACACCCTTGAACGCAACTTCGCTTCACCTGCAATAAAACAATTAAGTATTTTTACTTTTATCGTTTTAAATATTCAAATAATTTATGGCGCATTTGTAGCCGGACTAAAAGCAGGTTTAATATACAACACCTGGCCCAAAATGGGTAATGAATGGATATCTACTACGGTGCACAATGCAGTACACCAACATGGATGGTTAAGCTTAGTGGAAGACCGTCCTACAATTCAATTTATTCATCGCACAGTTGCAATATTAGTTTTGATATTGGTTTATTACATCTGGTCAAACAGACACAAACACAAGTGGGTTTTAAATGACAGACAAAAGCAAGCAACTTCGTATGCAATGGTATTTTTAAGTATTCAAGTATTGTTAGGAATTTTCACTTTACTATATCATGTGCCTATCTGGCTTGGAGTAGTACACCAAGCAGGTGCATTTTTTATTTTTGCGGCAATGCTTTACCAAATACATTGTTTAGTAAAAACAACAAAAAAATAAACTACTTTTTAAACTGAATAGAAACCGAGTTGATGCAATATCGCAATCCGGTTTTATCGCGTGGTCCATCATCAAACACATGCCCTAAATGACCGCCACATTTGGCACACATTACTTCTATTCGTTTCATACCATGCGACAAATCCACTCTTTCAGTAATTTTACTTTTATCAAGTGCTTCATAAAAACTTGGCCATCCACAGCCGGCATCAAATTTTGTTTCGGATGAAAACAGTAAATTACCACATCCGGCACATGCATATTTGCCTTTATCCCAAAAGTTTTCATACTCCCCGCTAAATGGTCTTTCTGTTCCTTTTTTTCGAAGGATTTCAAATTGCATTGGGGTAAGTATTTTTTCCCACTCTTCTTCTGTTTTTTCTATTTTGTTTTCAGTTTTCATCGAATCAATATTTAATACATTTGAAACGGTATAATCTGTTTTTGTACTCAACTTGCAGGATATAAACTCCGGCAGGATAATTATCCAAAGCAATAAATACCTTATCTTTATTTCCATCAATTTCATTTTTTAATTGTTGCACAATTTTACCCGAGGCATCTATAAAAGTGCTTCCCACATACTCGCCAAATTGAGGATTATTCAGTAATAAATAAATGCCTACTTCTTCTGCTGCGTAATTCATTAAAACTTCAGGCTCTTGAACTAACTCATCTACCACCACCACATCACTAAAGTTAGCACTACCATCATAATCTAACTGCCTCAAACGATAATACACAGGAAAGTTTAAATTAAAATTATTATCAATATATGAATATGTACTTACAATTTCACTTTTCCCTTTACCTTTAACAAAACCTATCTCTATATAATTAGTTCCATCTTCGCTTCGTTCAATACAAAAACCCAAATTATTTCTTTCACTTGCTGTACTCCATTCAAGTACTATTTTTTTATCTCCTGCTATTTTCTTTGCACTAAAATTTAACCATGTAACGGGCAATGTTATCGCACTAATTGAAGATGCACCTGAAACAAAATAATTGGAAGTGTTATACCATCCGTTGTATTCAATTACAGCATAAAAATAATTAACACCCGGCTGCA
>JACFNJ010000361.1 GCA_019454865.1 Bacteroidia bacterium | reverse complement strand
AAAGCATTGGATACATTGCAGGTACGGATTAAAAACGCACCCACAGCACCACAGGCAAAGCAGCAATCTTTTGATGCAGAATTAAGGGAGCAAATATTCAATAACACTGACAATTTCAGGAAGCTACAAGGCCGGGAGATTAAGTCTTTCAAATTTGATTTAAAGGCCGTTGGTGATATGACTTTGGGTAATGTTACCGGTGGCACCCGTGCCATTAGTCCGGGATTGGTTATTGTGCCTTCAGATAGGCGTGCGCGTTATGTTCGCGACTTCCTACGGATTGGATCAATGGAAGGATCATATCTGCCAATTTTGCAAGACAATGGAGGCGAAGGCGCACCGGCTCCCACAGCAGAGAAAGCATTAAAGCCGCAACTGGATTATGAATTGAAAGAAGCAAGCGCGAAAGCCGAAGTTATAGCCGGGTGGGTACGCTTCTCAAAGCAGTTCCTGGACGACGTACCTAATGCTCAAAACTGGTTAGTGCAGAAGCTAACAGAGAGTTACATGCAGGCCGAAGATGCGCAGTTGCTTACTGGCAATGGCACAAGCCCGAATTTATCAGGATTGAACACGAGCGGCAATTTCACCACTGCCACACCAACAGCGATAACAGACAGCCCTATTTCAAAACTGATACAGGGTATTCTACAACTTCGCACATTGGGCAAAAATCCAACAGGAGTTATCATTAACCCGGCGGATTATGCAGGTTTATTGCTGAATACATCGAGCGGATCAGGTGTGTTTGATCTTCCAAGTTATGTAAGCGTTTCGCCCTTTGGGCAGATTTCGATTTTGGGAGTACCGGTATTAGATACACCGGCGCAAACAGCAAAGGTTTACACGATCATTGACAATGCAGGTAGCCTTTTAACAGTTCGGCAAAATGTAACGGTAGAATTCTTTGAGCAGGACACTGACAACGTTCAAAAGAATATGATTACCGCCCGCGTGGAAAGTAGAATTGCACTTGCAATTTATGGCGCAGCGTTTAACGTGAAAGGATCATTTGCGACATCATAGTTTCTCAAGGTTGGTTTTTCGGAGTTCTAAACCCTGGCTTTTATGTTGGCCGGGGTTTTTTGTTTGAGCAACCTTACTGATGGATGGAAGTTTGAGCTGGCACAAGTGAAGCGGGAGTTGTTGCTGGAGAGGGGGAGGGAGAGAAAGATGGAAGCCGGGCAAATT
>JACFNJ010000089.1 GCA_019454865.1 Bacteroidia bacterium | reverse complement strand
TTGTAGCAAGTAATCTTTGCCATGCAAAGCAATATCATGCAACTCATCCAAATCTTTGTTTACTCCGGTTTTTATTAGCCCACCTTTGTTTATTAATACTGGCGGGTCATCTTTAAGTATTGCCGAAATTGTATCAATTGCCCAATTGCAAGGATGTATCTGTTCGGCTAATTTTATTAATTCTGAATTGTTACTCTCTGATAAATTTTGTTTTATTGGTTGTAATAATTTTAATGATTTGTTTAGAAAAGATAGCTCACGTGGATTTATTCTACGCATTGCTAATTTTGAAACTAATCTTTCCAAATCACCAATTTGTTTCAATTCGTTAATTATGCTATTGCATAATTTTTGATTTTCAAATGCAGCAGTTACTACATTCAATCGGCTTTCTATAAATTGTTTTTCTTTTAATGGAAAAACAATCCATTTTTTCAACATCCTTGCACCCATCGGAGTAACAGTATAATCTATTACATCTAATAATGATTTACCATTTGCATGATTTGGTTGCAATAATTCTAAGTTTCTTATTGTGAAATGATCTAACCATACATATTTTTCCACATCAATGCGTGATATTGCCTGTATGTGATCCAATTGGGTATGTTGAGTTTCATTCAAATAATGAATACAAACACCTGCGGCAATAATTGCAAGTTGCATATCTTGAATTCCAAATCCTTTGAGGTTTGTTGTATTAAACTTTGTAATTAATTTTTCATAAGCATATTGGTATTGAAATGCCCAATCATCAATAGGATAGGAGTAAAACTTATTTGCTATAAAAGGCTGAATTGTTTTTGCTTGTTTCTTACTCACAACAATTTCTGCCGGTTTAAAACCCTGTATTAATTTCTCGATATATTCAATGTTTCCTTCGCTTGTTACAAATTCACCTGTGCTAATATCCACAAAAGCAATTCCGGCTCTTTCGTTATCATAGTGTAAAGCACATAAGTAGTTATTTAATTTATGTTCTAATATCCTATCGTTGTAAGATACTCCCGGTGTAACTAATTCGGTAACGCCACGTTTTACTATTTTTTTTGTAAGTTTAGGATTTTCAAGTTGGTCACAAATTGCAACACGTTGTCCGGCACGGATAAGTTTAGGCAAATATGTATCCAATGCGTGATGTGGAAATCCGGCTAATTCAATGTGTGAAGCAGCCCCGTTTGCTCTTTTTGTTAATACTATACCTAAAATTTGTGATGCTTTTATAGCATCTTCGCCAAAAGTTTCATAAAAGTCTCCAACTCTAAAAAGTAAAATTGCTTCCGGATATTTGGTTTTAATTTCCAAATATTGTTTCATCAATGGAGTCTCTTCGTTTTTCTCTTTTTTAGCCATTTAGTTTGTAATAATATCATATTAATTATGGGTGTAGTAAACAAATTTTAAACAAAATAAAAGAGGCCACTAAATCATAGTAGCCTCTTTTATTAAATATTGTTTTATTAACTTATTTTTTGTTATAAATATGTAACCAAGCTTGTTGGTTAAATTTAGCCATGTATCTTCTAAGCTCTCTGTTTGCTTCTTTTCTGTCATCTCCAAAATATACAGCTACTCTATACATTCTTGAGTGAGATCCATCTTTAAATATTGCACATTGGAAACCTTCTTTACGTAATTTATCACGGAATAAGAATGCATATTTAGGTCGGGCATAAGTACCTACAATTACATTGTATTTGCCTGGAGGAACTATTACACCATCTACCGAGTTAAGAGTTTCGTTTGTAAGTGTTGTAGCGTTATCCTTAACAGCAACTTTTGGTTCGGTTAATGTAGGTGTAGTTTCTTTTTGTGCCGGATGTGTATCTGTAATTTTTATATCCGAATGTCTTCCAATTTTCTTAAAGGTTGTCGTATCCTTATGAATATCTACAACTGCAAGATTAGAATCTATTTTTGTTATTATATCTTGTGCTAATATGGTATCTGTTTTCTCAATTTGTGCGATGGTATCTATTGCTGGTTCTTCAGCTTTTGTAACCGGTTGTTCAGTTTTAGCTTTGTCTTCCTCTTTATATGGCACATAAGTAACTTGTTCTATATTATCCAAGTTGGTCCATTCCATATGTCTTCTATTTGAATTTCCTCCAATATTATAGCTTATACCTACATATCCACTGTAAAAACCATCAAATGTATTGTCGGTAAAAGCACCATCTAAATAATAGGTTTGAACTAATCTATATTCAGCACCAAAGTTTAAATCAAAAGCAGGAGATAAATAATGTTTAAAATCTAAACCAAAATTGTTGTGTATAAAACGAACATTTTTTTCATAATGTTTTTTCTGTCCATACACTGTTTCAGCATGAATACTTGGATACATATATCCTGCACCAATTACTAAAAAAGTATTTAAACGATGAAATTTTTTACTAACATTTCTAAGGTTGAATACTCTTTCTAAGTTTAATAAACCACTACCTGAGAAGTAATAAAAACTTGCATCATATTTCGTAAAACTTTGAACGGCATCGTGTCTTCCATAAGGACGTTCTACATTTTGCGAGCCATTTAGCATACCATACCCAATTGCTAATCTTCCAGATAAGTATCTACTTGTTGCAAACCTAAATCCTAGTTCACCTATTCCTCCGTAATTACCTGAAATAGATGTTTTAGGAAGAGAGATTCCTCCATTTAAGTCAAGTGAAAATCTTGTGTAAGAGTACTGTGCAAATAAACTTGTAGCAGCTATGATACTTAAACAAAAAAGGAGATATTTAGTATATTTAAACATGATTTTATGGGGTTATACCTATATTATAGGTACAAGTTTAATATTTGTGATGCATTAATACAAGTAATATTGTAAAAAAATATCCCTTCTTTGTAACATGAAAATTGAAAAACTTTCCATGAGTGCTCTAAATAGAACTACAGTAGAGAACTATATTAGTCAAGAAAAAATTGGTTTATATATAATAGCCGATAATATACGAAGCGGACAAAATATTGGTTCATTATTTAGAACAAGCGATGCTTTTGCAATTGATAAAGTTTATCTAACAGGAATTTCGCCAATACCTCCAAATAAAGAAATATTAAAAACAGCATTGGGAGCAACAGAGTCGGTAGGTTGGGAGTATTTTGAGGATAATTTAAAACTAATTCAATTTCTTAAAGAAAAAGGTGTAAAGATTCTTGTTATCGAACAAACAAATGTTTCCCAATCATTACATACATATTCGTTTGATTTTTCTTTCAAATACGCTATTGTACTTGGTAATGAAGTAGATGGTGTTAGTGATATTTTTTTAACTCATGCAGATGCAATTATTGAAATACCTCAAATTGGAACAAAGCACAGTTTAAATGTATCGGTTTGTGCAGGTATTGTTTTGTGGAATTTCTTTTCTCAAAAAATGTTACTTGATAAAAACACCTTTTCCGGTGCTAATATCTAACATCCAAGTATCTGGTTGCCCTGTTTGGCGCAATTCAGTAACAATCTTTGCTGCTTCAAAGTAATTATTACTAAAAATTACTATTCGTTTAAAGTGTGATTTTGGTGCGCCTAAAATGTGAGCATCCCAACCTTTATCTATATAATGTTCTCTTTCTTTCAATGCATTATTTTCAACTAAAAATGAACCAACAACAATTGCATAATTATCTTTTACTTGTTTAGGGTCTAATATAGCAGCTTGTGAACGTTTTTTTCCTTCAGGTGTTGCATAAATAAGGCTTGTTTTAACTTCTTTTTTAGGGGCATTATTTAAGTTATCTCCTTCTTTTGATGAACTATTGTTTTTCGATGAAGAATTCTTGTCGTTGTTGGGCTGATTGGTTGAATTGTTTTTGGAATTAGGCGTAGAATTTGAGTTGTTAGTATTATTGTTATTACTATTTATTTGCAAGCTATCTATTATTGATGGTGATGTATAAGATTGGGTTGAATCTGTTCCTCCTTTATTTTTCTCAAGTAATTCAAGTACTTTATTCATTTTTGAATCTAGCGAATCTACTTTTGCGTTTACATTGTTAATTTTTTGGTTAGAAGCATTTATCTCCCCTCGCAATACTGCTGTTACACTGTCCATGCTTTTCTTTAATGCTGTAGGACCTGTATTATATGGAAGTTGAATATGTGTCCAATCTAAAAGTTGTCTTCTATCGTATGGTAAAAATTTAATTGATAATCCAATTGATGAAAGCGTAAATGCGTCAAATTTACGGTCACCTACAATGTTGTCTAATTTTGTAGTTTGTGAGAAATAAAAATTTGAAGAGCCTGTGAAATCTATCATTTCATTTATATAATACCGAAATGTCAACCCTGCTTCATATAAGAAATGTGGGCGGCTTAATTTATTGTCAATATACACATTCTGTAATGTATAGTAGTATATCATTTGACTTGCTCCGGCTCCTATGTATAAGTTAAATTTACTCCAAGGTGAAGTATAATCTCTATAACCAAAGTTAAAAGGGTTTAAATAAACCTGAGCACCATAAGTCATAAAATTGTTTCTAAAGAAACTAATCTTACTTTTTCCGGCTAGAGTTCCACCATTAATATTAATACCTAATGAAAGTGCATCATTGAATGAATACCTAAATCCAACTCCGCCAAAAGGAGCAACAGCAGGATTCGACTCTGTTAATATACTAGGAATGCCGACTCTAAAGTCTAACGAAGCTTTTGCTTGGGGTTGAGCAATTGCAAAATTGCATAATAAAATTCCTAAAAATATTCCTGTGAAGATTTTATTGAGGTGGTTTTTCATATAATAGCAGGTTATTCTATGCGTAAAAATAGTCAATATTTGTTCAAAACTATATATTTCAATCGTAAAACCTATTAAAAATATATTGTTTTTATTTAGAAATGTATTGTCTATTAGACATTTTTCTGTTTTTAATATATCTGGAGTAACTGAATTTCGTTTTGTGTTGTTGATATTTCATTGTAAATAGAATGAATTAATTCTTTAATTGATTCAGTTTTTCCATACTCTAAAATGTTAAAATATCGTTCTTGAGGTAATTTATTTGGGAAATATTTGTTCTTTATTGATTTTACTTTTTTGTGTTTTGTTGAGACTTTCGAGCCTTGTATTTTTTCTAACTTTTTGAAAATACTTTTTAATTGTTTATTGTTTGACGTTTTTAGTTTTATTAATTCACTGCTTAATTTATTGTCTGATTTTTTAGCAATATCTATTATTTGTTGTAAGCAATCGTTTATTTCTTCCCACTTTTCTTTATGCCCGCCATCTTTATTAAGGGCTATTAATTTTCTTTCAATTTCCTTATCAGTTCTAAACAAATCTTGAAGTGTAATTCCCGCTTTCTTTAATTGATTAAAATCTTTTGCTTGAATTAAATACACAAAACTTCTTAATAGTAAAATAGGAAAATGTATATTATTAACTTGAAAAAGTGATTTGAGTTGAAGCCAATATGCTATTTCTCCTGGTCCGCCAACGTAAGCTAAGTTTGGTAATATTTTTTCTTGGTATAGCGGACGGATTATAACATTCGGGCTAAATCGTTCGGGATAATTTTCTATTTCATTTATCAGTTGTTCTATTGTTAAAATTTTATCGGTATTTTCTACTCTGTAGTGTTCTTTTTGTTTCTTTATTAAGCTTCTTCCGCTGTTATTTATATAGAAAAAATTAATTTCTCTACCATTTACCTGAGTTTTATAGCCTATGCTTTTCAGTAATTTGTTGCTTGACGTTATTGCAGTGTAATTAATATTTTCAAATAAATCTTTCTTTATTATTTCAACTAGTTCTTTTTTTAGTACTTTACTATCCCCGTCAATAATTATAAGACCTTTTTCAGCAAATAGTGAATGTACTAAGTTGCGTGTAGCTGTACTTAAATTTTTACTCTTATTATAACAATCTATCCATTCCTCAAGTTGTTTTTTTGCAAAGTTGTTTGTAGCTAACTTGGCAACATTATCAGTAACCGATGAAAAATTTTGTAATAGTAGTTGCCCAACAGGTTTATTATTTGAATTTATGTTCCAGTTTATTTTTCCCTCTGATGTATAAATATGATTGATTTCTGCAAAATCATGGTCTTCACTTGCCATCCAAAAAACCGGAACAAAATTGTACGTAGGATATTTTGTTTTAAGTTCTTCGCACCACTTAATTACCGACAGAATTTTATAAATAAAATACAGTGGACCTGTAAATAAACATAGTTGATGTCCGGTTGTAATTGTATAGGTATTTTCTTGTTCTAATAAATTTATTTGTTGTAGTGTTGTTGAGTTTTTTGTTAATATTATGTTTGAGTATTCGTATTGTTTAAGTAATTCATTTGCTAATATTTTTCGAGAATTACTATCAAAAGTCTTTTCTTTTATTTGGGTTGAAAAATTTTCTATAGATGGAAAATGCGAATAAAATTGTTTTGTGTTGGTTTTTTGGTTTACATAATCTAATATAAGTTTTGTAAACTGATTGCTTTCTTCAAATCCTATATAATTCTTATTTAAAATCACTTTTTTAACTTAAAACACTTCCATACAAATCAAAATCTTCGGCACTTGTTATTTTAACTTGTGCAAAATCACCAATTCGAATGTAATTATTTTTTGCATCAACCAATACTTCGTTATCTACTTCTGGCGAATCAAACTCGGTTCTCCCAACAAAATAGCCACTATCTTTTCTATCAAATAATACTTTAAAAGTTTTGCCTACTTTCTTTTGATTAAGTTCAGATGAAATCCGTTGTTGTATATCCATTACTACAGCAGCGCGTCTTTCTTTCTCCTCTTGTGGCACATCATCAATCATTGTACCCGAATGTGTGCCTTCTTCGTGGCTATAAGTAAATATCCCTAATCGATCAAATCTGTTGTATTTTACAAACTTGCACAAGTCTTCAAAGTCTTTTTCAGTTTCACCCGGATGGCCGGCAATTAAAGTTGTTCTTATTGCTATTTCAGGTACTTTCTCTCTTATTTTATCAACTACTTCTTGTGTTCTTGCAGATGTAATTCCTCTACGCATTGCTTTAAGCATATTATCACTTGTGTGTTGCAATGGTATGTCAATGTATTTGCATATATTACTTTTGCTTTGCATTACATCCAATACTTCCATCGGGAACTGTGACGGAAATGCATAATGCAATCGAATCCACTCCAATCCGTCAACATCACTCAGGCGATTAAGGAGTTCAGCTAATTTTCTTTCACCGTAAATGTCAAGTCCGTAGTATGTGCTGTCTTGTGCTATTAATAAAATTTCTTTTGTTCCTTTTTTTACTAATCCTTTTGCTTCGGTTACTAGTTGTTCAATACTTTTTGATACATGGTTTCCACGCATTATTGGTATTGCACAAAATGAACAAGGTCGATCACATCCTTCACTAATTTTTACGTATGCATAGTGAGAAGGTGTAGTGATTAGTCGTTCGCCAATTAATTCATGTTTATAATCAGCACCCAAAGTTTTTAATAACTGTGGTAAATGGGTGGTGCCAAAATATTTATCTACATCCGGTATTTCTTTTTGCAAATCAGGCATGTAGCGCTGCGATAAGCATCCTGTAACATACAACTTATCAATTTCTCCAACTTTTTTAGCCTCTGCAAATCGTAATATAGTATCAATACTTTCTTGTTTGGCATTATCAATAAATCCGCATGTGTTAATTACTACGATATTTGCATCGTCTTTTATACTCTCATGTTCAACTTCAAATTTATTAGCTTTCAACTGGCTATAAAGTTCTTCGCTGTCCACTATGTTTTTTGAGCAACCTAAAGTTACAATATTTACTTTGTCTGTTTTTCGTTTTGTTTTCATCTTTTTTTGAATGTTGCGTTAATTAAATAAAGAATCAACAAATTCATGTTTGTTAAACAGTTGTAAATCATCAATACCTTCTCCTACACCAATATATTTAACAGGAACTTTAAGCATATCTGCTATTCCTATTACAACTCCTCCTTTAGCAGTTCCGTCTAATTTGGTAAGCGCTAAAGCATTTACTTCGGTAGCTGCTGTAAATTGTTTGGCTTGTTCAAATGCATTTTGTCCGGTGCTTGCATCCAGTACCAAGAGTATTTCATGTGGGGCTTCCGGTATTACTTTATTCATTACACGCTTTATTTTACTTAACTCGTTCATTAAGTCAACTCTGTTGTGTAACCTGCCTGCTGTATCTATCAATACTACATCAGCATTATTTTCTTTAGCATATTTTACTGCATCATAGGCAACTGATGCAGGGTCTGTATTCATACCATGTTCTACTACATGTACATCATTTCGTTGCCCCCATATTTTTAACTGTTGAACAGCAGCAGCTCTAAAAGTATCTCCAGCCCCTAACACTACCTTTTTACCATTTGTTTTAAAGAGGTGTGCTAATTTGCCTATTGTAGTAGTTTTTCCTACTCCATTAACACCAACTACCATAATTACATAAGGTTTTATTATGTTTTCTTTAGGTTCTGTTTGGTATGATTTATTCTCTTCAAATAATTTTGCTATTTCGTCTTTTAGTAAAGTATTTAACTCTTTGGTATTTATGTATTTATCAGCCGATACTCGTTTTTGTAATCGGTCAATAATTTTGAGGGTAGTATCTATTCCTACATCACTTGTAACAAGTATTTCCTCCAATGAGTCCAAGAAATCATCATCAATTGTGGACTTGCCAATTATGGCTTTACTTATTTTATCAAATAAGCTAGTTTTGGTTTTTTCAAGTCCGTGATCTAATTTTTCTTTTTTTTCTTTACTAAAGAGTCCGAAGAAACTCATGTTTTATAATTTATTGTGAAATGCAAAAGTAATTTAAAAAATGGGATAGGCATAAAAAAAAGCACCCTGATCTGGAGGTGCTTTTTAAAATATTATTTTGTGTTTGTATCTTAACCTTTAAACTGTGCTTTAATATTATCGTTAGGCACAATTTCAGACTTAAAGGAATAAGAACCTTTTTTATTTTTTACGGCACGGTAGATTTTAGCAAAATCTTTACCTGCACCGGTTTTTAATGTAGCAACAACCTTCTTAGCCATAATTTAATATTATTTAATTTCTTTATGAACAGTAACCTTTTTTAAAATCGGGTTATATTTTTTTAATTCAATACGTTCTGTTGTATTTTTTCTGTTTTTCTTAGTAATGTATCGAGATGTTCCGGGCATTCCGGTAGCTTTATGCTCTGTACATTCTAGAATTACTTGTATTCTGTTTTTACTGCGTGCCATTTTACTTTCTCCTAATTATTAAATGGTTCCTGTTTTTACATATTTACGTAATGAAGCAGTTATTCCATTTTTGTTAATGGTTTTAATTGCTTTAGTGGAAACACGCAATGTAATCCACATATTTTCTTCAGGGATAAAAAACTTTTTATCCTGCAAATTTGGGTAAAAACGTCTTTTCGTTTTTCTATTTGAGTGCGATACGTTGTTTCCAACTAATGCACGTTTACCTGTTAAATCACAAACTCTCATGGCAATTTTCTCTTAAAAAGGAGTGCAAATATCGGTTAAATATTTATAAATGCAAACAAAACGTAAAAAAAAGCATTCTTTGTGTTCGTTTTCTTTGTTTAGTTCCATTATTTTAGTGTTTTAAATACAGCAAAACTTATACGCTCTGTTATTTAATATACTTTATTGCCTTAATTATATTATTTTTTCCTGATGCGTATTTTACATGAATAAAATATATACCAGGAGGAATATTCGTAGTGTTAATTTTATTTTGGTTCTCAAATTTTCCAATTTCTTTACCAAATTGATTAAAAATT
>JACFNJ010000360.1 GCA_019454865.1 Bacteroidia bacterium | reverse complement strand
AATTCATCGGTATATAAAAAGGTGATGATCGGCCGGGCCAACACCGAGGTTCCCAATGCAATTGGCAGCGAAAACATCCACAATATTTTAAAGGAGGCGTTAAAGGTTTTGCCAACCCGGGCGCTCGATACGCCGTAATATCTTGACATTTGAGGCGTCAGCGTGGTGAGCAGCGCGCCCCGGATAAACAGCAATTTGAACACCAGATTATAGGCCGCCTTGTACCAGCCAACTTCGTGCGGCGAACGCCATAACGAGAGCAGCACCGTATCCAAATCTGTGGCCGCTACCAGCGTAAAGGTAATCAAGGCAAAGGGCAGGCTGTGCTTTATAATAGATGCCCAAATGCCGGGCGTAATCTTAAATTTCAAAGTCGCCAGGTTTAGCCGTTTAATATAGCGGACCCCAAATAAGGCCGACACGGGGACAGCAATATACGTGGCCACAATTAATCCGTGAAAAGAGATACCGCCAACCAGCACCAGGGTGCCAAAAACAACAAACCCTAACTGGCCAATGATGGTCATAATAGAAATGTAATCGATGCGTTCTTTGCCGCTCAGCACAATTTCTACCGGGCCGGAAAACGCGTAAAAGAAAAAGCCAATGCAGACCAAAAATATTCCAAACACCATTTGCAGGTTGTAACCGGCAATGTAATGTGCGCTCAAGGTGATGAGCGTAGTAGCCACCACCGCCAGCATTAAACGCAAAATGACCAGATTCCAAAAAAGGTCATCGGCTTTGTGGCGACCTCTGGCAATTTCCCGGGTGGCGTATTGGGTCATCCCCAGATCACCAATAATGGAGAAAATGCCGGCGTAAGCCAGTGCCGCGCTATAAAAACCAAATCGCTCATCGCCAAGCTGGCGAACCACATACACATTAAAAATAAAGCTCAATATCTTAATAATAGTATCAGCGCCCAAAAAGAACGATGAGTTTCTTAACAGAATATTGGCAGCTTCATGGCCGCTCTCCAGAATCGGCTCCGTTGACGAGGCTGGGATTGGGGATGCAATCTCGTTGTTTTCTGGAATAATTCTGTTCATTAAGCCAAAACCGATCCATAAAGTTGCAGTAACTGATTCATTTCTTCCTCAAGCAAATAGGGTGCAACAATGTTTTGTTTAAATTCGAGCAGTTTTTGTGGCTGTTCGCAAAGGGAGCGAAGTTGGTCTGCCAGTTCATCAGAG
>JACFNJ010000359.1 GCA_019454865.1 Bacteroidia bacterium | reverse complement strand
AGATATTGAATATTTATTTTATTTCAATAAAACTCCAAGAACTCAAATTTATGGATCAGCATTATTTGAAAAAGATGTTTTCTTTCTCATGGATGAAGCCATCACAGGCTTAACCATGGTTTATCGAGGAAAAATAAAATAAGTAATACATTCTCATTTTTAATAACCAACTTTTTATATGGAGAACAAAATGAAAAAATATTTTATTATTGGAATTGTATTTTTGTGTCAATTCAATTCAATTAATTTTGCGCAAAGTAATTGTTATGCCCCACCAAACATTTGGTATCGTGTTATTAACCAACCTATTTATAGATGGTATTGGGATGGTCAATTAAATGGGGCATCGTTTGATGGTTATGACCATATCCTTAGCACAGCAGAAAAACAGAATATTGTAAGAAATGCCATTGTCTCGGCAGTAAATCAGTGGGTAATAGCTGTAAATACAAACGGTACTGTCATTGAAGATATGAGTGAATCAACTAATAGTAGTGATGCAAGTTTCAGTTTTTCATTTAATTATCTTTATGATCAGGCAGGATTTACCCCAAATGCCACTCAGATACAACTTGCAAATAATAATACTGTTAAATGGACTGATAATTATTCGTATGCAGCAGCAGGAAATGCAATTGATATAATAACAATAATTCTACACGAGCTGGGGCACATATTTTTAGGTGGTGGACATAGTGTTGATGATGGAACTAGTCTGATGTGGAATAGCTATCCTGGACGACCATTTAGAAGTATAACACATGTGATAGACAAGCATTATTAAATTTATATCCAAGATTTAATATTACAATTGATAATAATTTTACAGATAATACCGGTAACGGGTCGCACGGTAAAGTTGGTATAAGCGGTTATAGTGGTGATCAAACTGTGCCAATTACAATAAAAAAAGCTCCAGGACAAAGTGTAACATTAACTGCTATTTCACCACAAACAGATAATCAAAACTTTCAAAGAATTTGGCATACAGGAACAACAAATCCAAGCGATTGGAAGAAGGATGAGGCGAGACTATTTACTAACCAATCATATATTTTTCCTGTTACTAATACCGATAATAACACCACATATCAAGCTCAATTACGAAAAATCTGCAAACCAAATTTCCAAAACAGTGAAATGTACCCTTAAAATTAGACACAAAGATAAGCAACTCTCTTATTAATATTATTAAT
>JACFNJ010000358.1 GCA_019454865.1 Bacteroidia bacterium | reverse complement strand
CGCTTATTTAATTGCATTATACTTTTTGCGATTTTTTAAATTTGTTAATTTTCTCCATTACTTTAAAACCACCTGCATTACGAAAGTCTTTGCTATCGTTGTTTTCAAACATATCTGCATCATCGTAGTCCGTTGTAAATACGTTGGCTGTTTTTACAACCCAAAGGTTAGCGGTAACACCTCTTCTGCCAAATACTTCTTTTGCAAAAACTAGAGCCATTTCAGCATTAGGCGCATGCACTATTCCAACGTGCACATGTTGGTCGCCACGTTTTTTTTGATGGAAAACCTCATACGTTTCCCAATTATCCATTTCCGCTAATGGTTCAATGGTATTATTTACTTCTATTTGCTCACGTGTAATACGTGGATCTAATGACTTTATCATACTGTTAATTTTAAAATGAAGAAAAGGTTTAAGCTAATGGAACAACATATTTTTCTGATTTATTTAGCAAGGCTTCTCTAATCCACCTGCCACGTTCCTCTGCCATTCTTCGTACTGCAAGGCGCTCAGCATTGCATGGCCCATCGCCATTAATTACGCGTTTAAATTCATCCCAATCGGGTTCGGTATAATCCCATTTTTTTGTTTCCTCGTTAAATTTCAAATTCGGATCCGGTATTGTAAGTTTTAAATCCCATATTTTAGGAACATAAGTATTTAAAAATTGTTGGCGCATATCATCGTTACTTGCCATTTTTACTTTCCAGCGCATTAATATTTCGGTATGTTGAGACATCTTATCGCTTGGTCCAAAAAAGTGCATTATTGGCGGCCACCACCTGGTCAATGCTTCTTGTACCATTTTACGTTGGGTTGGTGTGCCTGTAGCAAGGGTTACTACACTGTCGTGTCCGTATTTTAAATGAAAACTTTCTTCGCTACATATTCTGTCTAATGCTCTACAATACGGACCATAGCTGCCTTTTGAGTTTGCTACTTGATTTACTATAGCACCTGCATCTATCAGCCAGGCAATTACTGCGGTATCTGCCCACGTAAATGCCGGGTAGTTAAATACATTGCTGTATTTACTTTTTCCATTTATTAAATCGTTGGTCATTTCTTCACGGCTTTTACCCAACGTTTCGGCAGCACTGTAAAGTAATTGTGCGTGTCCAATTTCGTCTTGCACTTTAGCCATAAGTGTTAGCTTGCGCATAAATCCGGGTGCTCGTGTAATCCATGTTCAT
>JACFNJ010000088.1 GCA_019454865.1 Bacteroidia bacterium | reverse complement strand
GGATGCAACAACAGTATTAAGTCGTAAAATTGCTGAGTTAGGTATTTATCCTGCTGTGGATCCTTTGGATTCTACATCACGCATTTTAACTCCTGCTATATTAGGAGATGCACATTATAACTGTGCGCAACGAGTTAAAGGAATTTTACAACGCTACAAAGAATTGCAAGATATTATTGCTATTTTGGGTATGGATGAATTAAGTGAGGAAGATAAATTAACGGTATCCAGAGCAAGACGTGTTCAACGTTTTCTTTCACAGCCATTCCACGTTGCTGAACAATTTACCGGCTTAAAAGGAGAATTAGTTTCTATTGAGGATACCATCAAAGGATTTAACATGATTATGGATGGTAAATTGGATCACTTGCCTGAGGCTGCATTTAACTTGGTTGGAACTATTGAACAAGCAATAGCCAAAGGTGAAAAAATGTTAGCTGAAGTAAAATAATTAAGTAAAAACGAATATGCAATTAGAAATATTAACTCCCGATCAAGTGCTTTTTAGTGGCGATGTAGTTTCAGCTGTATTACCCGGAAGTAAAGGGCAGTTTGAAATACTTCAAAATCATGCTGCATTGGTTTCGAGTTTAGAAAAGGGTTTGATACGTGTTAAAACTACCGATGGAAAATCTAGCGAAATTGCAATTCAAGGTGGGGTAGTAGAAGTATTAAATAATAAAATAGTTGTATTAGCATAGATAAAAATGAGTTGCCTTGTCATTTTATTACGATAAGGTACTCATTTTATATAAAAACACATGATAGAACCTACTTCATACCATATTTTAATTGCTGATGATAGTGAAGTTAATGTGTTTGTTTTATCCCAAATATTACAACGTAATAAAATGCAAGTTTCTATTGCTGCCGATGGTATACAAGCTGTGGAAATGGCATTAACAAACAACTATGATGTAATATTGATGGATTTAAATATGCCAAAACTTGATGGCAAGCAAGCTGCAATTGAAATCCTAAGCAAAAAACCCGACAGTAAAATAGTTGCTATTACTGCATCAACTGAAGAAGAGACAAAAGAAATAATTACAGGCATAGGAATAAGTGGATATATTGTAAAACCATTTGATCCACAAAAATTACTCTATTCATTGAATAAGGTACTTGCCCAAGAAGCATAGTATATCACATTTTGCAAAATCATTCTTAATTTATTATCAACTCAATTTGAACTTTTAGTTTGTTGAGTACAATTAATTTATTAATCTTGAGTGTTAGAAATTATTGATTTTAATACGCTATATTTTTTTATCAATGAATTACAAATGTAAGGTTAAAATAAGTGAGGTTACTAATTTAAGCGATGCAAGATATGCAGCAGCAATGGGGTTTAACTATATTGGTTTTTGTTTTGATAATGAAAAATCAAATTATATTGCTCCAATTAAAGCTAAGGAAATGATAGACTGGCTAAGTGGGAGTAACATAGTTGCTGAATTTGGCAATCAAAGTATTGATGAAATTAAAGATATTTCAGAACTGCTTCAGGTAAATGCTATTGAAGTTGAGAACAGAATTTTGCCGGATGAGCTAAAGCAGTTAAGTAAAGCAGCTATAAAAAAGATTGATGTTTGTTCATTCTCAGATGAGGAATTGCTAAAGGAATTAGAAGCATATCAATCGGTGTGCGATGCGTTTCATTTATACAATAGTAAAAGTTATAATGAAAATGAAAATTTCTTGAAAGAACTCTGTATAAAGAATAATATTATTTGGAACATTAACTGTAGTCCTGATACTATAAAAATAATTATTGAAAAGTATAATCCATTTGCTGTAAATATTGTAGGTGAAGATGAAGAAGAGGTAGGTTTAAAAGACTTTGAAGTACTAAATAATTTGCTAGAAGAAATAACAAACAGCAACTGATATGCTTATTAACCATGCAAATATAGGAGGATTTGAACTTCGGTTATTATTAGCATTTGTACTAGGAGTGGTAATTGGGCTTGAGCGGCAATGGCGGCATAAGATTGCAGGTATAAAAACAAATGCATTGGTTTCTGCAGGCGCAGCTTTGTTCATATTAGTATCTGAAAAAATTACAGACGACCCATCCGGTGGTGCACGTATAGCTGCAAATATTGTAACGGGTGTTGGTTTTTTAGGTGCAGGTGTATTGATGCGTAATGGTGTGAATATTACAGGTATAAATACTGCTGCAACTATCTGGTGCTCATCTGCAATTGGTACATTAGCTGGTTTGGGTTATTGGTACGAAAGCTTAGTTGGGGCATTGTTTGTTGTTACAGGTAATATTATTCTTCGACCAATAGGTGAAAAACTTAATCAACAAATTAAACAAATAAAAGCCTCTGGCAATTCCTATATTCTTTCAATTCACTGTAACTCTGAAGGGGTAGGCAAAGTAAAATCTACTTTAATTCAATCGGTTCATTTAAATAAAACATTGCATTTGCATAGCATTAGTGTAAATGATAATAATGTAATACAAGCAGAAATACAATCGCTTGATTATCGGCAAACGGATATAGAAGAAGTAATAAGTGATTTAAAGTTTTTAAAAGAAGTTATTAGTACTTCGTGGAAAGAAACTTCTAATCAGGAGGGCTTTTAATTTACTTTTAAGGTGTAAGTAAATTAGCCAAATACAAGTTTTCTAATTCTTAATTTAATTAGAAGAATTAATAGATTTATTACTTTTATAATTTGTATATATTTTATATACAGACAATAGCAATAAAAATGCAACTAATATCCAAATATTGTCGCTAATAGGCAATTCATCCGGATCTCCCCAATCATCTGGATCTGGTGGTCCGAATTGAAGTAATATGTATAATAAGTTTAGCATTTTTTCATTAGGGGTTTAACCGCACAATAATAGTACATTTTTATTTTTTCACAAAATTATTTTAGATTAACAGTTTTGAATACAATATTAAACAGCGTTTAAGAGTATAAATTTTTAAAGATTTATTTTTAATAAAATGTTTTAACTCAATAATTCAATAATAGATTCAACGTCAATGTTTTTTATAAAACTTTCTTCATTTGTAATTATATTCTCAGCCAGTTCCTTCTTTTTCTGTTGCATGGCTAAAATCTTTTCTTCAACAGTATCTTTTGTAATAAATTTATAGGTAAAAACAGTTTTTGTTTGTCCAATACGATGAGACCTATCTATTGCTTGTTGTTCTACAGCAGGATTCCACCACGGATCAATAATAAAGACGTAATCAGCTTGGGTTAAATTTAAACCTACACCTCCGGCTTTTAACGAAATTAAAAAATAATTAACACCTAAGTCTGTTTGGAACCGTTTCACCTCTTCTTGCCTTTGTTCAATTGACATACTACCATCAAGGTAACAATAGTTCCAATTTTGTTTATCAAAATGTTTTTTATAAATATCCAATTGTTTAACAAACTGTGAAAAAATAAGCACTTTGTGCCCTTCTTGTTTTGCTGTTTCTGCTCGTGCTATTAGTTCATCAAATTTACCGGATTGTCCATCATATTCGGGGTTTACCATAATTGGATGATTTGCAATCTGCCTAAGTTTTGTTAACCCTTGAAGAATTGTTAATTGGGATCGGTTAAAACCAATTTCGGAAATTGATTTGATTATTTCATTTCTGTAATATGATTTAACTGTTTCGTATGCTTCTGCCTGTTGCTCTGTCATGTTGCTATATACTATCTGCTCAATTTTAGGAGGAAGTTCTGTAGCTACTTGGTCTTTGGTTCTACGTAACACAAAAGGCTTTATAATTGCTTTTAGTTGTAGCATTTTATTGTTGTCTTTGGCACGTTCAATTGGTGCAACAAATCGCTCATTAAAACTTTGTATGCTACCAAGCAATCCGGGATTGATAAACGACAGTTGGCTCCATAATTCAGAAACGGTATTTTCAATTGGTGTTCCGGTTAGTACCAACCGATTTGAAGCTACTAGTAGTTTTGTAGCTCGCGATGAAAGTGAATTTGGGTTTTTTATGGATTGACTTTCATCTAGTATAATGTAATTAAATTTAAAGGTTTTTAATAGTTCAATATCTACTCGCACGGTTCCGTATGTGGATATAACTAAATCATACAATTGAAATAGGGCAGAATTTTTTTCTCTGTTGCTCCCTGTATATATTAATATTTTTAATTCGGGAGTAAATTTACGAGCCTCGTTATACCAATTATAAACCAATGAATTTGGTACCACAATCAATGAAGTTTTGATGTAGGTGCGCATATTTTCTTCAACTTGATTTTTAGGCTCTGTAAATAAAGATGTATTTATATCTTTTTCAATTGAGTTATTATTAAATGTTGCAAATAAATCCAATTGGGTAGCAGGTTCAGTATATGAAAATACTTCTTGTTGCTTTTCTTCCTTAACTAAGGATTTAGTTATGTGGTAAAGTTCTTTTTCTTTTTGAAGTAATGCTAATGTTTGAATTGTTTTCCCAAGTCCCATATCATCTGCTAAGCATCCTCCAAATTGATTTTGTTTTAAAAAATAAAACCAATTATAGCCGGCTTTTTGATATGGGCGTAGTTTTCCATTAAACCCAACAGGCTCTTCAACGTCTCGTATCTGTCCATAGGCTTTTATTTTTTCTAATTTATCACTAATGCGTAAATATTTACCACCTTGGTGTTGCAACTCTTCTAATAAACCAATGTGATGTTTTTCTAACTTAATTTCTTCATCAGCTGTACTGAAACTAAGCATATTGTTTAGATTCCCGAACCATTCATTTGGAATTACAGCAATTTGTCCGTTGGGCAAAAGAAATTCTCTTTTACCTTTTAATATATGTTCTTTTAATGCTAAAAAGTTAAATGAATAATTACCAAATTGAACAATAGCTTTTATGTCAAACCAATCTTTTTGTTCGTTTATTTCTAACTTTATTTGTCGTGTGCCTATATAATATTTGTTTAAATCATCGACTTGTTCAACGGTGATATTTAATTGTCGAAGTGTTTCTGTGTTTTCATTCAGCCATTCTAAAATATCATACTTATTGGAGTTTTCGCTTGTTATTAATTCATCTGAAATGGCACTGTTTATTGTATTATTTATGCTAAAGAAAGAACCATTTGTTTGTATTAATCCAAGTTTTTCAATCTGAAGTTTTTGTTCGTTTTCCCAGTTTAAATTTCGTTTATATCGGATAAATGTATAGTGGTTGCCTTCCTTTTTTACCATTGCATTTACCGGCTGAAATGTATCAAAATCAAAGCGATTATTCCCATACTGAAAAGCAAGTTTTACCGACAAATCTTTATTTTCAAATTGTAAGACTTGTAGGATTGCTTGTGCAGGTAGTTGTTGTGAAATTATCTCAAAACCTTCAGCGTATACATCGTATTTTTCAATTAAGCCAACTACAAATTTTGAGAAATATGTTTCTTCGGCAGATTTAGCAATTTGAATATAACGCTTGTTTAAAAATGGTTGAAGCTTTTTGCCATCAACTTCTTTAACAAAATCAAAAATTGTATCATTTAATAGTAACCATGCGGGGTTGTTACAAATTATTAATGCCCCTTTGTACATAAAGTCAATACGCTGACCGGCATGTTTTATAGTAGGAAAATATCTTGTACCTTCATCATTTTTTCTAAAATGAAATAGTACGCTTCCCTTTTCAGTGGATACATTAATTTTTTGGGATGTGGGGTTATTATCATTCCCCATTTTATAAATTATTTTTCCGCGTAATAGGTTTAGTGCTATATTAAGTTTTTCATCAACATAATTGCGAATAGTTAAAAGTAACTCTTCGTTGTTTTTATTTTTTGGCAAGAAATCAGATACTCTATATTTTTTCTTATCAGCTATGTAAAATTTCTTGTATAAGCTTTCATCCGATATGGTATCTAAAACCTTTATAATCTCAACATCTTGGGGTTTTATTTGTTTTGAAAAGTAATCTGATGTTTTTAAATAGATACGTTGGTGTGTAAGTGTAAACTTACCTAATGTGTTAATCTGAACAACGTGCGGTTCAAGTATTAACCCAAGCTGGGGGTGGTTTACAAGAGTATAAACCAAATCAAACGGTATTGTGTTTACTACTAACAATAGTTATCCTAATTTAATCTGCTAAGATATATTTATTGATTAAATTATGAATAAAAATTATATGTGAATTGTAAAATTTTAAATGGCAATTTCCCCTTCAAAAACAAAAGTTGCCGGACCTGTTAGCCAAACATCACTAAATCTTTTCTCAACTTTATGGTACATAAATGATACAGATAAATAGCCCCCTTTTGTTTCTACATCTATTTTATGCACACCTGTAACTAATTGATTAATAATTGCTGTAGTGATAGCAGCGGCCGTAACGCCAGTACCACAGCTCAAGGTTTCATCCTCTACTCCTCGTTCATAGGTACGTATGGCTATTTTATTAATACCAAGTAAATTTATAAAGTTTACATTTATTCCATTACTTTTAAACTCCTCATTGTATCTTATCTTTCTTGCTTCTTCTACAATATTTATTTCATTAATATTAGTAGGTGTAAATTGAATGTAATGTGGTGATCCGGTATTCAGAACATAGTTTTCCATATTCCTAATTTCGATATCATTAACATCTTGCATACCAAGCTGAATTTTTATCTGATTATTTCCTCTCTTTTCTTTTACTTCATGCAAACCATCTATTGCATTAAATGTGTGTGTGCCTTGTACTATCCCTAACCGAATTGCGAATGCAGCAATACATCTTCCTCCGTTACCACACATGCTACTTTCTTTACCATCGCTGTTGTAGTATTTCATGTAATATGCAGCATTATCATCCGGTTGCAAGAGCATTAAGCCATCAGCGCCTATACCGAATTTCCTGTTGCACAACTTTTCAATTAACTCCGAATTGTTTTCAGGAAATAATTTTAAACGGTCATCAATAATTATAAAATCATTACCTGTTCCTTGATATTTTGTAAAATGAATATGCATGTTAAAATTTGTGAGGCAAATTATCTCCAATCAATAATATTTCCATACTTTCAGTCAACCAAATTATTTCACCTTGGTCAGCAACTAAAAATATATATTCAATAGGTTTATTTGTTTGAATTTTTAATTGTAATCCGTCAAATTGATAATTGCTTTCTTGTTCTTTTTCTATTTGTTCAACTATAACGGCTATTGGGCTTGATTTATATTTAATGTTATAGGTGTCATTATTTTTAAGTAATATTTTTTGAATATCCGAGTTGGTAAGCGTGCTATCCACTTCATTTCTAAACATTGCTAACTTTTCTTCATAAAACTCAGCTTTTATAGGAATTAACACAGTGTCTAATGCAACAATTGATTTTTTCTCGGGTTCAATAGTTCTTCTGTCAGGAATAATGATGTTTGTTGGTTTTATTGTGGTTTGGTTGTTTTTAATTTTGTCAGTAAGTTTTACTTTAAGCGTGTCTGTTTTGTTATTTGAACGATGCAAGAAAGGTACACGTGAAGTAAGTCGAGAGATAATGTTTTTATTTTGTTTACTTTCTTCTTTTAACAGCTTGTTCTCTGTATAAAAATTAAAAATTGTAAAAATTCCAAGAATTGTAATTACCAAATAAAAAACAGCAATCAGTTTATTTCTTTTAGGTCCATTATCGTGTTCTTGAATAAGTTCTTTTAAAAACTTTGAACGATTTTGTTTGTATTCAGTAAATGCACGATTTAGTTTCTCATTATTTTTTAAAGAATCTTCTAACTTCAATCGTTCTTCGCTCGTTAACTTATTTCGTAAGTAACGTTCAAAGTAAAACTGGTGTGAATCGTGTTGAAGTTCTTCCATAAGGATTGCTACAAAGTTGGTACAAATTTTTGAACGGTAAAATAATAATTTAATTGGCTCGTTGTATGCGTGTAGAATTTAGATTGGAACACATTTTGAATTTTTAAAAACAAAAAAGTAATATTATGAATAGTAGAATGAAAAAATACCTTGGATTAGTTGTAGTTGCAAGCCTTGGAGGACTTGTTGCAGTTGGTTTAGTACGATTAACAGATGACAAAAAATCTGCCAATTTTACTGAAAATTATTTAGCTCGATATGTCAGCTTAAACGAATCCGGAACCAGACCTGATTTTGTTGAAGTAGCAGATATTGTAACTCCTACTGTAGTTCATATACTCACAACCGTTGATGCACCAAAACAAAGCTCACAGCAACAAATAAATCCGTTTGATTTTTTTAACAATCCCGGATTTGGTTTTGAGATGCCAAATATTCCAAGAAGCGGTTCGGGTAGTGGTGTAATTATTAGTGCTGATGGATATATAGTTACAAATAACCATGTAATAGATGGGGCAACTAAAATAAATGTAATATTAAATGATAAACGTGCTTATAATGCAGAGTTGATAGGAAAAGACCCTAACACTGATTTAGCATTATTACGTATAGATGAAAAGAATTTACCATTTGCAGTGGTAGGAAATAGTGATGATGTAAAAGTTGGGCAATGGGTATTAGCTGTTGGTAATCCATTTAATTTAACAAGTACAGTAACAGCAGGAATAGTAAGTGCAAAAGGTAGAAATTTAAATTTACTACGCGATCAAAGAAATCCAGAAAGTCAGTATAGTATTGAAAGCTTTATACAAACAGATGCAGCAGTTAATCCGGGCAATAGCGGTGGTGCATTAGTAACAGCTGATGGCAAATTGATAGGAATAAATACAGCAATTGCAAGTCAAACAGGGCAATATGCAGGTTATGCATTTGCTGTTCCTTCTAATTTAATGAAAAAAGTAATTGGTGATTTGACAAAGTATGGTGAAGTACAACGTGGATTTTTGGGAGTAAGTATTCAGGATGTAAATAACCAACTTGCCGATAAAGAAGGATTAACCGATGTGAAAGGTGTATTTGTTGCAAAAGTAAACCCAAATAGTGCTGCTGAAGATGCCGGTGTTAAAGAAAAAGATGTGATAATAAAAGTAGATGGTGTTGCAGTAAATAGTAGCAGCGAATTGCAAGAACAAGTAGGAAAAAGAAGCCCAGGCGATAAAGTTGAGTTGGTACTACTTCGTAAAAATAAAGAATTAACTGTTTCTGCTATTTTAAAGAATAAAGATGGAAAAATTGGAATTGTTAAATCAGAAAAAATAGAAACAAACAAAGTATTAGATGCCGAGTTTGAAACTGTAAGTAGAGAAGAACGATTGAAATTAAAGATAGCAAATGGTGTGCGTATTAAGAAAATAAGCGATAAAAGTATTCTTAAAAAAGCTGGTGTACCAATGGGTTTCATAATTACAAGTATTGATAAACAACCCGTATCTACACCATCTGAGGTAAAATCAGCTTTAGAAAGTGCTGGAGAAAGTGTTTTAATCGGAGGTGTAAATCCAGATGGAAGTAAAGGTTTTTATGGTATAGGACTTAAATAATAAGGATAAAATAATTTCACTTAAAACGCCTGAATTTTCAGGCGTTTTTTTATGCTTCATTGTAGTTCATATCTTTTGAAAATGTTTCGGAAACATACCAAGTAGAAAATGCAGCTATCAAACAACAAACAAGTCCTACAATAGCTGCACTTTCATTAATGCCGAAATGTAAACTAAGATACTTAAATGAAAGCGTAATCGGGACTACGGCTCCCCTTACAAAATTTGGTACTGTTGTGGTAACTGTACTTCTTATGTTTGTTCCAAATTGTTCGCTTGCAATAGTTACAAAAAGCGCCCAGTAACCCGTTGCTGTACCAAGCAGCAAACTCATAATTTTATAATAAGTTGCTGAACTTGCAGGGTAATATAAAAACAGGGAGGATAAAATAGTACAGGTTAAAATGTAAAGTAAA
>JACFNJ010000357.1 GCA_019454865.1 Bacteroidia bacterium | reverse complement strand
ACGAAGGTGCAAATGCATTGGTCAACCGTGTATTGGAAGGCCGAATCAAAAAAGGTTTAATCTGGCACTTTCAGGGTTCGGGTAAATCATTACTTATGCTCTTTGCTGCTCAAAAGCTTCGCAAACAAGTGGAGTTGGGCAATCCAACCGTTTTGATTGTGGTGGACAGAACCGATTTGGACTCACAAATAAGTGCTTCATTTGCTTCGGCTGATGTTTCCAATTTTGTAACTACCGATAGTATCAAAGAGCTCAATACGCTTCTTGAAAAAGATACCCGGAAGATCATCATCACCATGATTCACAAGTTCAGGGATGCTTATCCCAATATGAACCAACGCAAAAATATCATTGTGATGGTAGATGAAGCCCACCGCACACAGGAAGGCAACCTGGGGCGACAGATGCGGGCAGCACTACCCAATGCATTCTTATTCGGATTGACTGGAACACCCATCAACAAAGCAGATAAAAACACTTTTTGGGCTTTTGGTGCAGATGAAGACGAAGGCGGTTACATGAGTCGCTATACTTTCCAAGACAGTATCCGCGATAAAGCAACTTTGCCGCTTCATTTCGAACCGAGGCTACCCAACTACCACATTGACAAGGAAGCACTTAATACTGCGTTTCAGGAATTGGCTAATGACCTGAGTGAGGAAGACCGCAACAAACTCAGTCAGAAAGCAGCTAAAATGAATGAGTTTTTGAAAGCTCCGGAGCGGGTGCAAACCATTGTTGCAGATATTGTAGAGCACTACAACAAACATGTGGCTCCCGAAGGCTTTAAGGCCATGATTGTAACACCTGACCGGTACGCCTGCATTCAGTACAAAGAGGAATTAGATAAGTTGATGCCTGAAAACAGCAGCCGTGTGGTGATAAGCACTTCTGCCAATGACGGTTTTGATTTCAAACAAAAATGGGGAATTGACAAAGACAAGCAGGAAAAGATTGTAGAGGAATTTAACGATCCTAATTCTGCTCTTAAATTCATTATTGTAACCGCAAAATTGCTTACAGGATTTGATTCACCTGTTTTACAAACCATGTATCTGGACAAATCGCTGAAAGACCATACGCTTTTACAAGCCATATGCCGCACCAACAGACTTTTCCCCAACAAAACCTTTGGTCGTATTGTAGATTACTTTGGTGTGTTTGACGATACCGCTCAAGCTTTGGCATTCGATGAGGAA
>JACFNJ010000356.1:248-1202 GCA_019454865.1 Bacteroidia bacterium | reverse complement strand
AGAGAGTGATATTATTGGGTATGAAATTTATAGGGATACAACTTCAGCGCCTGAAGTATTATTGGCTGCAACGGGAAATGTAACCGAATATACCGATCAAACCAATACAGAACTCAAAACTTACTATTATAGAGTTAAAGCAAAAAACGGTATAAATTCTTTAAGTGCTAATTTTAGCAATGAACTATCTGCCACTACCTCAAATGACAAAACAAAACCATTAGTAAGTTATGTAACGGCTAATGGACTCAATACTCAAGTAATTATAGATTTTAATGAATTGGTAGATTCGACTACCGCTGAAAACATCGCTAATTATTCAATTAATAAAGATGTTACTATTACAGAAGCAAAATTAGCTCTAAATAAAAAATCTGTTTTCCTCACAACTTCTGAGTTAATGGAAACATCATATTCACTTATTGTAAAAGGTGTAAAAGATAAAGCAATAAAACCGAATACAATAGCTACAACAACACTTATTTTTATCTATAAAGGTCTCCCTTCAAGTACAGTAGCTTATTATAGTTTAGATTCTGCTATCGATAGTACTTTAGTCGATGGTTCGCCAAATCTAAATAATGGAATATTAAAAAATGGTGTTGGATTTGGTGAGGGTGTTTTAGGAAATGCGATGGTTTTTGATGGAGTCGATGATCATGTTGTTTTTACTCCATCGACATCATTTGATATTGGCGGTAATGAAGTAACAGTATCGCTATGGGCAAAATTAAATTATTTGCCGGCAGATTTACCGGGTAACTATGGTCCTTTGTTTGATTCTCAAACTGATAATTATGTTCTTTATGCAGATAAAGGAAACAATGAATTAAGATTTAAAGTAGCTACTAATGCCGGCGCAGAAAGACCGGGAATCGCTGCTAAAGATTTAGTTACTAATGAATGGATCCATATTGTCGGTGTCTATGATGGCACAAAAGCACTTATTTATAT
>JACFNJ010000356.1:0-238 GCA_019454865.1 Bacteroidia bacterium | reverse complement strand
GCAAGCCTATTTAGGAAGAAGCTCGAATGCAGGTGCAGATTACTTTAAAGGCAGTATGGATAATGTTCTTATTCTAAATAAAGCTTTACAGCCATGGGAAGTTGCTAATCTATATAATACAACTAAGTCCACACCCGTTAATCCCGCTCCCGGCGATGTTGTATTAACGGCAGTTGTTCCATCAGGTAACTCAATCAAACTCACTTGGGATAAAGCAATCAATTATGAAAGCAAGATG
>JACFNJ010000087.1 GCA_019454865.1 Bacteroidia bacterium | reverse complement strand
TGCAACCAATGCCTGAAATGCAAAAATGCTACTGCTTATAATTTGTTCAAGGATGCTTAAAATAGGTTTCACTCAACGAAAATAAACTTTACCATTGAATTGGTGTATGGTGTTTTGAAATTAAATAATCATTTGTTTTGCTAAAGTGCTTGCAACCAAAAAATCCATTATGTACCGAAAATGGCGAAGGATGTGCCGCTGTAAGGATTAAGTGTTTGCTTGGATCAATTAAATGGGATTTGCTTTGTGCAAATTTTCCCCATAAAATAAAAACTACATTTTGTTTTTGGGTTGAAATAGTAGTAATAACTGCATCGGTAAATTGCTCCCAACCTTTGCCTTGATGCGAACCTGCTTTATCTTTTTCTACGGTTAAAGTTGCATTTAACAGCAGTACACCTTGTTTGGCCCAATGCGTAAGATTTCCGTGCGAAGGAATTTTAAAATCAGGAATATCGTTTGCTATTTCTTTGTAAATATTTTTAAGGGATGGAGGTACCGCAACATCTGTATTTACACTAAAGCAAAGCCCGTGTGCTTGCCCTATGCCATGATAGGGGTCTTGTCCTAATAATACTACTTTTACTGCATAAAAAGGAGTCATATCAAAAGCAGAAAAAATTAAATTGCCCGGAGGGAAAATACATTTTCCGTTTGCTTTTTCTTGTTTAAGAAAGTTTTTTAACTGCTCAAAGTAAGGCTTTGTAAACTCCGGTAAAAGTTTTTCTTTCCAACTTTCAGCAATTTGTACTTGATTACTCATAACAGAATAGTAAATTCGATTTTAGAAAACACACAATTTATGCAATCATACAAACTTTACACACTACTTGCATGTATCATCGGAATTTTTTCATCAGCAACTGCACAAACATCCAAAAGTTATGGCGTAATGCTGCAACGCGATGGCAATACAACACCAATTAAATTAACGTGGAATTCGGATAACTTTACATCTGCGTATATAGTATATCGCAAGCAGCCAAATACAGTACAATGGGGTACACCAATAGCTACCTTAGCAGCCACCGATACTACTTATACCGATAATGTGGTGAGTGGAACTTGGGAGTACCGTGTTCAACGCAATTTAACAAACGGAAAATTTGGGAATGGATACATACTTACAAATGCTACTACCGAACCGCTGCATAACAAAGGCAGGTTATTGCTTTGTGTTGATTATAATTATGTACTTCCTCTACAATCGGAAATAGCAGTTTTAATAAGTGATTTAGTAGGAGATGGTTATACTGTTGATACAATACATGTAAATAGAGGAGAGGTTGTGCCAAATGTAAAGCAACGCATTATGAATTGGTACTATCATAATAAAAATCAATCCATCAAACCACAAACTTTGTATTTATTGGGAAGAATTCCTGTTCCATATTCAGGTGCGATTGCTCCCGATGGACACATACCCGACCACAAAGGAGCTTGGCCTGCAGATGTATATTATGGTGTAGATAATGATGAAAAATTTACGGATGCTTGGAATAATATTGATTCTGCTACCGGAACCCGAAACGACAATATACCGGGTGATGGTAAGTTTGATGCAGATTTAATTTATCCTGACTCGGTACTTTTTGAAATTGGCAGAGTAGATTTAACCAAAATGACAACATTTGGAAAAAGCGATACACTATTGGTAAAACAATACTTAACCAAAGCACATAATTTTAAAAACAATGTATTTGTACCAAACCGTAAAGCTATAATAGATGATAATTTTGGAGTGATGAGTGGAGAGGCATTTGCAGCAAGCGGGTGGCGAAGTTTTGCAGCTGCATTGGGCAAACAAAGTGTTGATACCGGAGATTTTATTACTTCAGTAAAAAGTAATTCGTACTTAATGAGTTTTGGATGTGGTGCAGGTACTTATACAAGTGCAAATGGCATTGGTAATTCATCCAATTTTAAATCGGATAGTATTAATACCGTATTTTCAATGATGTTTGGAAGTTATTTTGGAGATTGGGATTCGGATAATAATTTCTTACGGGCACCATTATGTTCAGAACCCATGTCGTTGGTATCTGTATGGAGCGGAAGACCACATTGGAATTTGCATCACATGGCTTTGGGTTATACCATTGGAAGCAGTACACAAATTACACAAAATAATGTTGATGGACAATTGCTTAATCCTAAGCAACAAGCAGGGTATGTAACCAATGCTTTTCCTACATATATTCATATTGCATTAATGGGAGATCCATCCTTGCGGTTGTTTTATCAACCCAAAGTAGAAGCATTAACAGCAACAAGTACAAATGCCGACACAACACAATGTAAGATAATGTGGGCAAAGCAACCCAATGCTATTGCTTATCATGTATATCGAGCAAACTCTGAATTTTCACTTGGTAACTTAATTGCAATTACTACCGATACATTTATTACTACAACTAATTTCATGCAAGGTGTTAACTATTTTAGTGTTCGTGCTAAATACATTGAAGAATCAGCATCCGGTAAGTTTGAACAATTGGCATTAGCAAGTAAAGTAGAATTTGCAGGAGGTGTAAAAGCTGTGGGAGTACAACAAATTGAGAATAACAAGATTGATGTAACTGTTTATCCTAACCCTGCAAAAAATGCTATTACTTTAACTGGTGATTTTAATCAAGCAGCAATTAATATTTATACTATAGCCGGACAATTGGTACACAAAACAGATGCAGTAAAACCAATGCAGTCATTGGCAATAGAATTACCAAGTGGTGTTTATTTTATTGAGGTAATTACGGCAGCCGGTACAGGGTATCGTAAGTTGGTGGTTGAGTAAAAATTAATACTAAAAACGGTAGATGTAGATTAATTTTTTGGTTTCAAAAAATTCCTCTTCAAACCAATCGCTTAAAGCATATTCATCCACAAATAATTTTCGATTAATACGTTTTATTGCACGTGTTTCTTCTTTTAGGTCGCCTCCTTTAAGCAGCAAATAACCATTCATTTTTGCATTGCGGTCTTTGTCGTCTATATAGGATTGTGTCCAGCGGTAAAGTTGCTCCATTGGTGCAACTGCACGGCTAACAATAAACTCAAATTTTTCTTTAAGGTTTTCTACTCTACCAATTACAAAATCGGTATTACGTAGCTCCAACGATTCAGCAATACTTTCGGCCACTACTATTTTTTTACTTATACTATCGCATAATGTAAAATGCACCTCAGGGAATAAAATTGCCAATGGAATTCCCGGAAACCCGCCTCCTGTACCCAAATCTAAAACTTTGGTGTGTGGTATAAACTGTATAAACTTGGCTATGGCTAAGGAGTGTAATACATGTCGTTCAAATAGTAAGTCAATATCTTTACGCGAAATTACATTTACCTTTTCGTTTGCTTCTTTGTATAATGGGTATAAAGATTCAAACTGTTTTTTTTGTGTATCAGTAATATCCGGAAAATATTTTAGAATTAGTTCAATCATAATTTTTGTACAAATCTACCAATGTTTTCTGTTCTTGGTAAAATATCCTTTTGTACCATATAATACTATGTACCACACATACACAAAGTCAAGTATGATTAAACCATATACCAGCGAACTGCATTTAAGTTTTTTTCCTGATTGATAGAAAACAATACTTTGGCTAATTAGTTTTATGCCAAAAATTCCGGCAACAATGGGTAAAGTATTTGGATTTACAAGTAAACAAGCAGCAAGTGATGCATAAAATAAAAACATTGCCGCATAAAAACAGCCTAAAACTCTTTTGTGCTTTGCTTTATAATATTTACCGGTGCTCATGTGCCTGCTTTTTTGTTTACTCCATGCACTGTATGTTTTCTTTGCTTCGGTATATATAAATGAAGCAGGGTCTATTTGTATAGTAACATTATTTGGTGTTGCAGTTTCATTTACAAACAAATCGTCATCACCGGATAAAATGTGTTGGTGGCTTGCAAATCCCTTATATTTAAAAAACAACTCTTTACGATAAGCTAAATTTCGTCCCACACCCATAAAAGCATTACCCGATAAAGCCATTGATAAATAAAACTGTGCTGTAATTAGTGTTTCAAAGCGAATAAAACGATTTAAGAAACCTTTTTGCCTACGGTATGGCGAAAAGCCTAACACAATCTCTTTATTAGGTGTGAATTTACTTTGCATCAGCTTAATCCATTGGTTTGATGTAGGCTCGCAATCGGCATCGGTAAATAGTAATAGATTGTATTTTGAGGCTTTAATACCTATAGTAAGTGCAAATTTTTTACCTGTAGGGTATTTTTCTTGTTCTATTAGTTGCGAAACTTTTAGATGCGTGTATGTTTTTTGCAATTCTTCTAACCATGCCTGGCTGCCATCCCAGCTGCAATCGTTTACTACAATTACCTCAAAATCAGGATAATCTTGTTCTAATATTGCAATTAGATTTTTTTGTAAATTTTCTAACTCATTTCTTGCAGCAATAATTACCGAAACCGGTTCATAATTAGATTGTAAGCTGCCTGAAGGTTTGTGAAAAGCTAATTTACCAAATACAAAAAAGTAATAGACTAACAGAATTAGTGTTACTAAACCGAAAAAAGCAATTAAAACCCAGTCGAAGGGTAAAATAAGGTTAAACATATATATATGTATATATGCTGCAAATAAAAAGACAGGAAATGTTATTAGTAAAAATCAATTTCAACAAGTTGTGAAGAAGTTGGTAAAATGTAGTATTGAAGATAGGTATGAGGAAATGTGATAAAAGTTTTGCATAATAGAAAAATAGACATACTTTTGCGCACTTTAAAAATTTAAAAAACCCAAGATAATGGCAGCTAAAAAAACTAAAAAAGAACAAGTTGTCTTACACGATTATGAATCTGTGATTATTTTCACACCCGTACTCTCTGAAGAGCAGTTAAAAGACGTGGTATCAAAATACCGTGCTTTAATAACTGAAAACAATGGAGAGGTGGTTCATGAAGAAAATTGGGGCTTAACCAAGTTGGCATATCCGATTGAGAAAAAAACTACCGGTTTTTATCACATTTTCGAATATAAAGCACCAGCTGATTTTGTCGCAAAATTTGAATTGGCCTTCAGACGTGATGAAAGAATCATGCGTTTTTTATCTACCGTGTTAGACAAACATGCAATTGTTTACAATCAGCGTAAACGCAATGGTGAGTTTAATCAAAACAAAAAAGAAAAACAACAGGAAGGGAAGTAATTATGAGTAAAGCGAAAACAACAAACAATCCAATGATGGTTTTTAATACCACTCCGGAAACGCCAGTAAAGAAAAAATACTGCCGTTTTAAAAAGAACGGGATTAAATACATTGATTACAAAGACGGAAACTTTCTTTTGAAATTTATTAATGAGCAAGGAAAAATTTTACCTCGCAGAATTACCGGAACTTCTTTGAAATATCAACGTAAAATAGCCCAGGCAGTAAAGCGTGCTCGTCACATAGCTATTCTTCCTTATGTTGCTGATGGTTTAAAATAATAAAGCAGGAGGATTACACAATGAAAATTATATTAAAAGAAAACTTAAAAAACCTTGGAACACAAGGTGATATAGTTACTGTAAAAGATGGTTATGCAAATAACTACTTGTTTCCTCGTGGTTTAGCAATGATGGCAACTGCTTCAAACATTAAAATGGTTGAAGAAAATAACCGACAAGGAGCATTAAAGCGCGAAAAGCTTAAAACTGATGCTTTGTCAATTTCAGAAAAATTAAAAGATTTAAAACTTACAATCAGCACAAAAGCCGGAAGTAATAATAAAATCTTTGGGTCTATTACTCCATTGCAAGTATCACAAGCATTAAAAAATATCGGATTTGAAGTTGATCGTAGAAAGATTGAAGTAGATGATATTAAATTATTGGGCAGCTATGATGCTATAATAAACTTACACCGTGAAGTATCGGTAAAAGTAGGCTTAGAAGTAGTAGCAGAATAGTATATAATATATAGTAACTTAAAAACCACTCAAATTTTGAGTGGTTTTTTTTTGCCTAAAATTTCAAAATACAGTACAAGTTGCTGAAAAATGGTATAAGATGCTGTTTTTGCTAAAAATTTTCTCACTGTAATTCAGTGAGTTGTATAAATAGCTGAAAAAAAGTATAAATGTTTAAATTTTTTGATTTTACATTTGTTTCGTTAAACAGCTATTTATTATGAAAAACAACCCCAACTTTTCAAAAATGATATTTGTAGCAATACTTATATTAGTATTTACACAAGTATTAAATGCTCAACCTAATCCTGTAAGTAATTATGGATTTGAAAAGAGTAATGTTTCTGTTACCGATTGGACTACTACTTCACATGCAGGTATAAGTTCAATTTCCACATCTAATTCCCATAGTGGAAGCAATTGTTACAACAATACGTATAGCTCAACATCATCCACCGGGTATGTAGAGAGTAATTCAACTATTGCAGTACCTAACAACAATTATTTAGTAATTGCAGGTTATTACAGTGTTAATAATCGTCAATCTACATCACGAGTTCAAATTGGTGTATCGGGAAATATGAGTTCTGCTGCAACCCCAAGTAATAGAAACACATATTACTTAATAAGTCATTCTGTAAGAAATACATCCGGAAGTACACAAAACATGAAAGTGCGTATTAACAACTATTTAAGCTCAGGTAGTCAATCCAGAACTTTTAGATGGGATAACATTATAGCTTACGTAAGTACAAGTGGTACTTTAGATGTTACCGATCCAAATGCCGCATCTTCGGCATCAGTATATTATACATCTAACTCAGCTACATTATATTGGGTTAATGGCTCAGATAACACAGGTGGAAGTGGTGTACAACGTACAATTATTTTACGTACAACAGGTACATGTCCAGGAACAGCACCAACCTTAAATGGACAAGAGATTTATTCGAAGGCTGGTGGGTATGGAATAAGCACAGTTGGATCATGGACAGTATTGGATACTGTAAATATATCATCTTCATCTTATACAGATAATACTATTTCGTCAGGTACATCTTATATATATGCAATAGTACATGAGGACAAAGCGTATAACCACTCAACTCCTACAATGGTGTATGTGCCGGTTGGCGCTACATCAAGCCCAAGTGCTCCATCAAATAATCAAACAGATGTTTCGGCAAAAAATTTGGCTTTATCATGGCCATCTGTTTGTGGTGCATATAGTTATGATGTTTATTTAAGTTCGGTAAAATCGGATGTAGATAACCAAGTACCTTCTGCATTGATTTCTGTATCTCAAACAGCATTATCATATACAATATCAACACTTTTAAATGGATACACAGCTTATTACTGGCGTGTTGTTCCTAAAAATAGTGAAGGCAATACAGCTACCGGTTGCCCTACATGGAAATTTACAACTGGTGTTCAACCATTAAGTTATAATATATCGCGTTCAAGTAATGTAGCATTTAATAGTATTATTAATTCAGGAAACTCATTTAGTTGGTCAAGTTCATATAATGCAGATGATCAATTTTCGGATGATTTAAATTTAACTGCAATCGGATTTACCGGTTTTTATTATCAAGGTCAAAACATAACATCTTTAAAAGCTAACTTAAATGGCTTTATTACTTTTAATACAACTTTTTCATCACCTTGGGTAAATACTTTTAGTTCAAAGAAACAAATTATTGCACCTTTTTGGGACGATTTAGTTTGCCAGGGATATATGGGGCCAAGTTCAAGTCAAGATTTGCAGTTGAGTCAGCTTCAAAATACAATGAAGTATCTTGTTACCGGTGAAGTAGGAAATCAGGTGTTAACAATTGAGTGGAGTGAAATGGAAATTTACAATAATCCTGGTCCAAGTATCAATTTTCAATTGAAATTATATGAAAATGGAAACAAAATTGAATTTGTTTATGGAAAAATGTACGGCTTTAATGGTACAGTTAATCATACCTATTCGTATAGTATAGGTATATCAGGGTCTGTTGTAAATTCAACTCCAACAGACGGACAAGTTATTGCTCAACAATATGCCAATGTGTTAAACTTTAATCATACCAATACTACAAATATTTCTGAATTGCCGGATTGTTATTCTTCTTTATTATTTGTTCCTACAGGTTCACCCGGTACATATAATGCAAGCGCAAGGGCAATTACTAATGACGAGTGTGTAAACGCTATAACTTTACCAATTCATAAAGGCATTCAAAATGATTTTTGTAAAGTTTACTCATCCAAAGGTGCAACTCGCTCGTTAGCTACAAATCCATCAGGAACAGCAGATGATGATGTTTGGTTTAAATTTACTACAACTTCTGCCGGAAATTATGGTATTACAATTAATAGTTCAGGAGGATATAATGGTGTAATACAGCTTTTCAGCGGAAATTGTGCAAGCCTTACCAGCTTAGGCTATGTAAATGCAACCGGAAATGGTTTAATTGAAAACTATGTGGCAAATGGCTTAGTTGAAGGAACATATTTTATTCGTATTTACGATGCAAACTCAGGTACCGGAGGTTCTGGTAATTTTGCAATCTCAGTTTATAGCATTGAAACTCCTCCTGCCAATGATAATTGCTCAGGTGCTATTGCATTAACAATCGGAACTCCATATTCATCCGGCTCTACTGCTAATGCAACTGCTTCTACTGGTGTGCCGTCAGCATGTTCAGGTTCGTATGCTGATGATGATGTTTGGTTTAAATTTACAGCTACAAGTACTATTACAAAAATATCTGCTGATGGTGGAACTGCTTTTAATGTTGTTATGCAATATTTTAGTGGTACATGTGGTTCATTAACCTCATTAGGATGTGCAAATATTACTAAAGCAGCCGGAGAGGAATCGGTTACTTTTGCAAGTACAATTGGTACACAATATTTTATCCGTGTTTATCATACAACTTTAGGTGCAACACCAACTACAGGATTTAACATTTGGATTTCTAATCCTGAACCTAATTGCCCTACACTTTCTTCACCTGCAAACAATAGTGTTTCAATAAATGCGGGTGTGGCAAATACTTTCTCATGGTCAGCATCTACATTGCCAACAATTGGTACTAAAACTTATACAATTCAAATTGCTACTAATCCTACATTTACAAATTTAGTAACATTAACAGGTGCAACGGGAATTACAGGTACAAGCTATACGTTAGCAAAAAACACATTAAATGCAACAACTACCTATTATTGGCGAGTGTTGGCACAAAATGTAAACGGAGTTTCAGAAGGATGTTCGTACCGTACATTTTCAACAACAGCTTCGGGTTCAAATGTATCGTGTGCTCAAAACTTATTGCCGGATTCCGGTTCATCTAATCAATCCTTATCAACAGTATTAAGTTGGAGTGTAGGTTCAGGTTCTCCTACATCGTATGATGTTTATTTAAGTTCAAACTTAGCAAGTGTTACTGCATTATCAGCATCCGTACGTGTAGCTACTGGTATTACTGCTAAAAACTTTAGCCCTACTTTAGCTTATGGTACTACTTATTATTGGACAGTAATACCAAAAAAAAGAGGAAATTCTGCTTCTGCATGTTTTATCAATTCATTTACAACAACAGTTGCACCTCCGGCTAATGATAACTGCTCTGGTGCTGTTACTCTTAATCCTTTATCAATTGCACCGGTAAGTGGCTCAACTTTAAATGCTACACAAAGCATGAGTTCTTCTGTAGGTTTTGCTAATGATGATGTATGGTATAAGTTTACTGCAGCTTCTACTTCACACAATATTTTAGTTAAGGCAATTGGTGAGTTTAATCCGGTTGTAGAAATTTTTAGTGGAAATTGTTCTTCATTGAGTTCAATGTTAGTAATTAATGATAAAGGAAATGGACAATCGGAAAGCTTAACTGCAAGTGGATTAACCATTGGTCAAACTTATTATGTACGTGTTTATGATTTTGCAAATGGGGTTTCTTCATCTACTGATTTCACAATAAGTATA
>JACFNJ010000355.1 GCA_019454865.1 Bacteroidia bacterium | reverse complement strand
AAAATCGGCGAGAAAGATTATGCTTTAAATCATAAAAAAGAGATTACAAAAGCCAATAAAAGAAATGCAATTATTTTAGCTTCAGCTTTTATTCTCATCGCAACTAATTACTATTTTATTCATTCATTACCTGTACATTTTATGGTAATTGGATTGGGTATTTTAGCTATTAAAATTTTTGGATTGGCGATAGCCATCCTGCTACTTATACATGAAATCGATAAATCAAATGCATTTGTAAAAAGCATCTGTACCGCGGGCAAGCAAACTAATTGTAATGCCGTCTTACAAAGCAGCGCCTCTAAAATATTAGGCATGAACTGGAGTGAAATCGGTTTTTTTTATTTTGTAAGCACCTTATTATTTTTATGGTTTCCCGATATTAGTTTCAGCACTAAAATCTTTGTTGTGACAATCGCAAACCTGATGGCAGCTCCTTATATTCTATTTAGTGTTTATTACCAATGGAAAGTTGTAAAACAATGGTGCCCACTGTGTTTGATGGTGCAGGCGGTATTGCTGACAGAATTAATTTGGGCCATAGCTAATTTTTGGCTTTCCCCTTATTTACCCTCTGTTTCATTTTTGGCGATAGCATTACCGGTTATTTATTGTTTAGTGATACCTATCGCTTCGTGGTATATCATAAAGCCACTACTTTTCCAAGCCAAGACTGAACCGGTATATAAAGCGGCTTACAAAAGGCTCTTATATAATCCTGACACTTTCAATAATTTATTACAACAGCAGGCAAATGCGCCGGATGGTTATGAAAATATAGGTATTACAATCGGTAACTCTAATGCTGTCATCACTATTATTAAAGTATGTAACCCTTACTGTGGTCCTTGTGCAAAAGCACATCCGGTAATAGATGAAATTTTGGAAAATAATACGGATGTAAAGTTGAAATTAATTTTTACTGCCAGTAACGACCTCAATGATAAACGCGGAACTGTGGCCCGCCACTTATTAGCAATCAACAAGAAAGGAGATCAACAAGAAATGCAGCATGCATTGGATGATTGGTATCTGGCAGATAAAAAAGACTACGCTGTTTTTGCCGATAAATATCCGATGAGTGGAGAATTAAAGCAGCAGGAAACTGAAATAGAAAAGATGATAGAATGGTGCAAGCAAGCAGAAATAGTAGGAACTCCCACATTCTTCATTAATGGAAAGCGATTACCGGAAACATATAGTTTCA
>JACFNJ010000354.1 GCA_019454865.1 Bacteroidia bacterium | reverse complement strand
AGCAGCGGGAATGTTTCTACCGGGTTTACAAACCACTATTGCAGCTTCTAATTCAAAATCTAATTTTTCAAAATGATCAGGCATACAGACAATCTCGCCCGGACCTGTAACACTATTATGATTGGTAAAATAAAAAATAGGAAATTGATCGAATTCAGGAATCATATCTAATCTCCGATTTCTTCTGGCTGATGCCACGTGCTGACGAAAAGCATAACCAACACGACAACTCGTAGGATTCGGTACAGGTGCGAGAATCAGTGCTTCTTCAAACGACATTCCTTTATAATTTCCTTTACCTTCTTCTAAGGCTTTATTGGCAGCTTGTGCAATCGGAAAAACATCATCCCAATAATTCAAAAACATCATCATGGTGCTTGGTAAATTAGGATGCAATTGATCGGCATCATACAATTTTCCATTTACTATAAAAGCCAGCTGAGCATGACCGTCATTCAAATAAGAAACTAATTTCATGGGTTACACTTTTATAAAAAAATATAGAATTTATATCACTAAAAATAATAGAGCAAGGATTGCAAGTTAAACCATTCAGTCACAAATAAAAAAGTGGCTATTGTAGAAGAGGCACAAAATTTGCCTTCCAATTCAATAAAAGTTAACTTTGAGCTTTCCTTTTTTTTATATAATTAAACCTTATGTAAATAGAAATGAAATTTGATAAAATACATAATAAAGGTCAGGCACAAATTTTTAAAAATCGCTATTTAGAATATTTTACCAAGACCCACCCTTTAGTTATTTGGGGAATGTATATTCCGATTATTATTTTATTATTGTTGTATGCTTCTCACACTTTAGCATTTAGTGCACTTAAAATTGTATTACTTTTCTTAGGCGGTATTTTTTTCTGGACTTTTTTTGAATATATGATGCATCGTTTTGTTTTTCATTGGGTGAGCGATAATCCGCGTATACAAAGGATTGCATACGTGATGCATGGAAATCATCATGAATTTCCGCGAGATAAACAACGCTTATTTATGCCGCCGGTTCCGAGTTTGATTATTTCATCATTGATTTTTTTATTGTTGTACGCCGTTATACAAAAAAATGCGATTGTCTTTTTTCCGGGATTTATTTTAGGATATTTAATTTATGGAAGTATGCATTATGCCATTCATGCATGGAATCCGAAATACAAATGGATGAAACCTATTTGGCGCAATCATCATTTACATCATTA
>JACFNJ010000353.1 GCA_019454865.1 Bacteroidia bacterium | reverse complement strand
AGGTGTAGGTATCACTTTAAAGAAAGATAGATGGGAAACTACTGCATTTGTTAGCATGCGAAAATTAGATGCGAATTTTAATGTGGACACATTGAATTTTGAGGATTTTGTTTCTTCTCTTCAAACTTCCGGTTACCATCGTACTAAATCAGAAGTGGCTAATAAAAATACACAAGATCAATTTACCTTGGGTGGAAATCTAAGTTACTCTTCCGAAAGATTTCATCTGGGTGCAAATGCTATTCACTATAATTTTAAATATCCAATCAGCAAGCAGGATGTGCCTTATAATAAATATGCGCTTAATGGAAAAACTGCGGGTAATTATTCCATAGATTATAGTTTAACTTATAAGAATGCGCATCTCTTTGGTGAAGTAGCAGTAGATGAAAAGTTGAATAAAGCCTTAATAAGTGGTATGGTAGTAAGTACCAACACGGCCGTAGACATGACTTTCCTTTATAGAAAAATAGATCCGGGCTATCAATCATTATATACAAGCGCATTTACTGAAAATACTTATCCTACGAATGAAAGTGGTTTCTACACCGGAGTTACTATTTTGCCTACAGATTTTCTACGAATAAATGCTTATGCCGATTTTTTCCATTTCCCTTGGATAAAGTACCGCACAGATGCACCTACTTATGGCTCTGATTATATGGTGCAAGTAATCTATACTCCAAGTAGAGATGCAGAATTTTATGTTCGTTATAAAAATAAATCTAAATCATACAATTACAATCCAAATGAATATGTTCTGAGTCCTGTGGTAGCACAACCTTTAGAAGGATTAAGACTTCAATTTAGATACAAAATAAGTAAATCCTTCACTCTAAGATCAAGAGTAGATTTAGCCTGGTATGATAAAAGAGGTGAAGAACCGGAAAATGGATTTCTAACTTATGTGGATGTAATCTACAAACCTGTAATGAAACCGTTTTCGGGTAATGTGCGTTTAGCTTATTTTGAAACGGATGGATACAATAGTCGTATGTATGCTTATGAAAATGATGTATTATACGGATATTCTATTCCTGTATTATACGGAAAAGGCTACAGATACTATATAAATGTAAACTACAAATTTTCTAAGAAATTAGCCATGTGGGCCAGATTTGCTCAATTTATTTATCCCGGCAAAGAAACCATTGGAAGTGGTTTGGATTTAATAAATGGAAATAAAAAATCAGAATTAAAAATACAGGC
>JACFNJ010000352.1 GCA_019454865.1 Bacteroidia bacterium | reverse complement strand
ATAGAACAAATTGGTTTAATATAGGTTTTGTTGGGGGTAATGGAACAACTACAAATATAAATTATTACTCATTTATTGATAATGAAATTATTTCTGGTATTCAATATTATAGGTTAAAACAGATTGATTATGCTGGCAGTTATGAGTATTCAAAGATTATTGTGAATAATTCAGATATAACAATTTCATCATTTAAGTTATTTCAAAATTATCCCAATCCTTTTAACTCGTCCACAATTATTAATTATCAAGTTCCCGTGAAAAGCTTGGTTAATATATCGTTGTATAACATAAAAGGTGAACGGATTTTAGAATTAGTAAAAGATGTAAAAGATAAAGGATTATATAATTTAGAACTAAAAAATAATACACTCCCGTCGGGGATTTACTTTGTAAGAATGACAACAAGCACTGGTTACATTGCAGTAATCAAAATAACACAAATAAAATAAGGAGCAATCTCATGAAACACGTCTTTCTTTTCTGTTTCTTCTTTTTTCTCTGCTGTAATTTAGCAGAAGTTAACGCACAAACATATGCGGACATACCGGGCCCGGAAAACGTTCTGGTGATTTATAAATTACCGGCAGACACTACAGATTTATTAGGTTATGTTTCAATGGCAATTATGGAATACTACCAACAAGCCCGCGGGATACCGGGGACGAATATAGTGCCATTAGATAATCTTCCATCAAGCGCTTATAATGGTGCTGTTCAGGTAGTTCAAGCCGGCGAAGTTATAAGAAGAATGGGGAATTGTAGTGAACCCAACTCAAATCAGGTGTGCGATAACCTCGCATGGCAATATTTCGAAGATTATATCGCGGCACCGATAAGAAACCGGTTAAATACATTTAATGCTGCTACCGGCAAATATTTTTATGAGCAAATAAGATATATTGTTTTATGCAAGGGAATACCGTTAAAAATTTGGGCACAAGATCCTTATTGGTATAAATGGGGGGCTAATGTCTCACTGGATGGCTTGCTTTCAGTATTAAACACGGCAGGGAATAACAATCCTCCGCCGTTATCTTTTTACTATCCAAATAATAATTCGGATAATAGAAAGTCAAACCCCTACTATTTAAATTACAATTCTATTTTGACAATGGAATACAGATTTTTGCCGAACGCATTTTCGAATAATCAAATTACTTTGTCATACTTGGTTTCCCGACTTGATGGAGAAACATTAGAAGATATTC
>JACFNJ010000351.1 GCA_019454865.1 Bacteroidia bacterium | reverse complement strand
ACTTTTTGTGTTTCATATCCTTGAGAATTACCTGTGATGTTAATAAACATTGCTCCTTTATACTCATCAAGTAAATTAATATTAATAAAATTACTTCCTGTAAGTATATTTACTTTTTTGCTATAAATTATTCGACCTAAAATATCTGTAACTTGTATATTAACAATGTCCGATTGTGATGAGCTGAACATTATATCAAATTTACCATTGCTTGGATTTGGATAAATAGATACAGGAGTAAAGTTTTTCACCTCGTTAGAAATACCAGTTGACGTTTTTACAAACTTAACATCACTTATCTCTAATTCAAATGTTGGATTGTTTTCTTGGTATGCGAAAGTAAAAACCATCATTGTTAAATCGCTTGCATTAAGTTGCTCGTTATTTTTTATTGATTTAAAATGACTAAATGGGATTGAAACCGTTTGCTCTTGCTCAGAAAGATTAAAAGAATAAGTATATTGATCATACCAATTAGTAATACTTGCTTTATTAAGTTGAACATTTAATTTGCCTTTACCTTTGGCTTTAAACTGAATGCTATTATATGTACTTAAATCAACAGGAGTAGCACCAGGTTTAATTGGCTTATATAAATTAACATAATCGTCTGTTGTTGCTTTTAAATTTACTGAACGATAAATACTAAATTCATTTTTGGCATATTGTCTGCTTGGCTCATTTTTTATTAGAAACTCATTTATTGTTGTGTAAGTTCTATCATAGTCAAGCGACCATCCAGCATCTGCTAAATACGTTTCATCAGTTATTTTATCATTTACTGTAATAGCTAAATCATACTCAAAACCATCTTTTACAGGAATGTTTATAGTTGTAACACCATTAGGATTAAGGGTAATTGGATAATTAAAATATGTGTAGTCATCATTTTCATTCAATCTTTGCTCAAATTTTAAAACTGCAGAAGTAGCATTACTTTTATTAACAATTTCAAGAGATAGATTTTCTTGTACTCTTTCTCCTTTAAGTACATAAACTTGTGGTAATATGATATTGGATTGTTGATAAAGCGCACCTAAAGACTGAACATTTGAAATAATTTTACTAACTAACTCATGTGTGAAAGCTGGCTGATTAGCCCATACCTGCATATTAAAGAATAAATCTTTTTGGGGTATGCTTGAAAGTAACCAATTACCATATAAACTAAATTCGTTTTGATTATTTTGTTTAGCAACTGCAAATGATATT
>JACFNJ010000086.1 GCA_019454865.1 Bacteroidia bacterium | reverse complement strand
ACCGTTTGGATGAAATTCCACAGTTTTATATCGTATTTGTTGGCGACATGAGTTTGGGAGGACCCAGACCGGAAAGACAATTTTATATTGACCAACTTATGCGTGTTGCGCCTCACTACAAGCACATCCAACGGGTAAAACCCGGCATTACATCGTGGGGAATGGTAAAATATGGCTATGCCGAAAACATAGAACAAATGATAGAGCGCATGAAATTTGATATTCTGTATATTGAAAACATGAGCCTTGCTATGGATTTGCGAATACTTATTTATACCGTTAAAACCATTATTCAAGGTAGAGGTAAATAACAAAACTTTTATACCATAACTTTACAAATCACCCTGTTCAAAATCCCTACTTTTGCTAGTAGTTTTTTATTTCAATAATATCATTCAATATATTAATTATGAACACAGATAATACACAACCCATTCATGAACTTGATGTACGTGTATGGATACCAATTAAACGCCATGAAAATTTATTAAAACTTTTTAAAGAACTACCAGTAGGAGAAAGTTTTATTTTTATTAACGACCACGATCCACTTCCACTTTATTATGAGTTTCGTTCAATACATGGAGATGTAGTAGGATGGGAATATTTAAACAAAGGCGGCAGAGAATGGAAAGTAAAGGTAACACGAACCGAAGCAAGCAAAGGGCGTGAGTTTAATGAAATAGCTACACTGATGGACTTACGCAAAATAAAAACCGAAGATTGGATTCATGTGGTTTTTCATCGGTATGGAATGATGCCTGAGGGTAAAATAATGGAAATAATTGCAGATACAGAACCGGAACAAATACACAACATTTTTAAAACTAAGTTTACCAACCAATTTAATTGGGAGATAAAGAAAAAAAACGTAGGAGAAATAGTAATTCATATTACTAAAAAAGAAAAAACAACCAGTCCAACAGCAGATTATAAATTGATAAAACAAATTGATGTTCGACCATATCACTCAGCAACCAGACACGATATATTTTTTCAATCGTTTGATGAATTAAAACCGGGGGAATCGTTTACATTTATAAACGACCACGATCCAAAACCACTGTATTACCAAATAGAGGCGGAAAGCACTGAACCTTTTGCATGGGAGTATTTGCAAGAAGGACCGGAAGAGTGGGAAGTAAAAGTGAGTAAGACTTTATAATATAAAATTTACACTTTGAAACTATTGAAAATACACCTTGTTTTAAGGATGAATTTTTATACATTATTTATTGGTTTGATTAACTCTCTATAACTAAAAAGCCGAATTACAAAATGCAATTCGGCTTTTTGGTTAATATTAAGTATTTTATTTCAAAATCTCAGTAAGCTTATCATCTAAGGCTTTGCCACGAAGATTTTTTGCAATTATTTTTCCTTCACCATCAATTAATACAGTAAAAGGTATTCCTTCAATATTGTACAAACTAACTACTGAAGAATTCCATTTCATCAGGTCGCTTACTTGTGTCCAAAGTAATTTGTCATCGTTAATTGCTTTTATCCATGCATCGCGGTTATCATCTAATGATACACCGAAAACTTCAAACCCTCTGCCTTTAAACTTATTGTATGCCTTTACTACATTTGGGTTTTCTTCTCTACATGGCTTACACCAACTTGCCCAAAAATCAATCAAAACAACTTTGCCTCGTAAGCCGGATAAGGAAGTAGTTTTACCAAATGGGTCTTGCAATACTATATCGGGAGCCACACTTCCTATTGCGGTTTTGGCTAATATATCAATACGTTTGTGCAATTCAATTGCGTATTTACTTTTTGCAAATTCGGAGTAGTATTTATTGTCTATCTCTTTCAAAAACTCAAAACTAGCATCAGGCAATAAATAGTTTGTAGCAAAATACGGAACAATAGAATTGTCAAATTGCAAGGCAAGTTGTTGTATATCGGATTTACGTGCACTCATCAAACTATCGTATTCCAAACGAATTTTTTCTTGTACTGCCAATGGCGGAACTTCATCTTGGTATATTGAATATTTAGCTTCTAATGCCTTAACATTATCCATGTATTTGGAATTAAGCAGTAACAGGTTTTTCAATTTTTCAGATTCGTTACTTCCGGTTACCGTATAATTTTGCGGATTATTTGCATCCACGTTAACAATAATTTCGGTTAAAGAATCCAATACCAATACAATTGCATCGTCTTTTACTTGAATAACACAGAAAATACGTTCCGATACATTTCCTTTCATCTCAAAACTTCCGTCAGGTGCTACAGTAGCTGAATCAAGAAACAACAATCCTTTGGGAGTAATCTCCTGAATGGATATTTTGTTGTTTTCTAAATTCTGAATTTTTCCTTTTACAACAAATCCGGTGTGTTCAGCCTCCTGCACGGAACAGCTAACCAAGAAAATAAAAAGCAAAAGAAACCAAGAATAGTTCGCTTTAATTTTTGTCATACTATTTTATAAATTATCTAATGTTTGTTTTACTAAAGCACTTGCAGCTTTGGGGTCGGCTTTGCCCTTACTTAACTTCATTACCTCTCCCATAAACATTGCTACTAAATTCACTTTACCGCCTTTGTATTCGGCTACCTTATCAGGGTATTTAGCTATAGCTGTATCAATCCATTGTTGCAACTCATCCGTATTACTTTGCTGAATAACATTTAACTCTTCAGCTAATTGCAATGCTGATTTTGCAGGCTGCTGTATCATTGCCGGAAATATTGTTTGTGTTGCAACAGAGTTACTAACTTTTCCGGCATCAATTAATTGAATAATATCTGCAATTTGATTTGGTTGTAAAATAAACTGTGCAATGTCAATTGCGTTTTCGTTTAAGTAACCTTTTACTTGCACCATAACCCAATTGGCAGCAGCTTTAATATTTTGCGTATGCATAATAATTGCTTCAAAATATTCAGCTACTTCTCTACTCTCCGTAAGTACACCTGCATCGTACTCACTCAATCCAAATTGATTGGTAAACTTTAAAAATAACTCTTTTGGTAAAGCAGGCATTTGCTCTTTTACCGAATCAATAAATGCTTGAGTAATATGCAAAGGTGGTAAGTCAGGCTCAGGAAAATAACGATAATCACTTGCACCTTCTTTGGTTCGCATTACTATTGTTATACCTTTTGTTGCCTCGAATGTTCGGGTTTCTTGGTATATAGTTTCACCGGTTTCAATAGCTTCAATTTGGCGTTTTATTTCAAAGTCAATTGCTCGTTGTACATTACGTATCGAGTTCATGTTTTTAACTTCTACTTTAGTACCAAATTTGGTTTCGCCTTTTAATCGAACAGACACATTTGCATCGCAACGCATACTCCCTTCTTCCATGTTTCCATCACAAATACCTAAGTAACGTACTAATTTACGAACTTCGGTTAAGTACTGATACGCTTCTTCACCAGTACGCATATCCGGCAAAGAAACCATTTCAACCAATGCTGTTCCTGCTCGGTTGTAGTCTATTAATGTGTCAAACACATCTTGGTCGTGCATACTTTTTCCGGTATCTTCTTCCATGTGTATGCGTATTAACCCAATGCGTTTTTCAGTTCCGTCTTTTAGTTTAATTTCGATAAAACCATTTTCACAAATTGGGGTGGTGTGTTGCGATATTTGGTAACCCTTTGGCAAATCCGCATAAAAGTAATTTTTCCGTGCATAATAATTATATGCAGCTATATCACAATTACAAGCCAATCCCAACTTCACTGAATTTTTTACAGCTGCTATGTTGTGTACCGGCAATGTGCCAGGATGCCCTAAACTTATAGGGCTAACCAAAGTATTAGGCTCAGCACCATACTCAACTGCATCGGCACAAAATGCTTTACTTTTAGTAAGCAATTGCGCATGAATTTCCAAACCAATTACTGCTTCGTATTTATCAAAATCAATTGTCATGTATTATATAAAAAAGACGTGCGAAAGTACGTGAATTATATGATATTAACTATTATAAAAACAAGCCTAAGGCATTCGCTCAAACTGCACCGTATCCTTGTTTTTTAGTGTAATGGTTAATATTGTATCATCAATTCGATAGGATTCAGGAGTATCAAATACACGCAAAAATGCAAATTCCAAAATATCTTGACAAGCCATTAATGTTGATGCAATAGCTCCTGCCTTAATACTATTTCCACGTAACTGAAACGGACCAAAAATACGATTGCAAGAAATCTGCCCGCTCAAACGATTTTTCTCGCCATCAATTTCAATATACGGAATGTTTTCTTGGTTAGGATTTATAGGACTTCCTTTCATGTGTGTAAGCCTCCATTTTCCATTGATTCGGGTATCGTACAAATTGTATCCGTATCCGGTGTATTGTTTATTTTCTAGTTGAAGTTTATAATAGTATGCTTTGGTTTTGTCTGTTTTTGTTAATTCAAGTGTTGAATCAATAATTTGTAAAAAACCTCCGGCTACCAGATAATTTTCCATTGGTTCTTTAAACATATCATGTAAGTTTAGTTTCTCATTTAGCAATATTTTATCGGGAGTTTTTAATACAAGTATAGAATCGGGTTTAAAAAACAGTTGTGTGTTTTCATCCGTATTATCAGCATAAAATGAGAATCCTTCGGCAAAATATTTTTGCTTAGTTTCTAATACACTATTTGTCTTTTTCGTTATTGTCTTTTGCTGTACGTTTGTTTTGCAGGATATTGCAAATAAACCAATACATAGTACACTTACTAAAAACGTTTTTTTCATCTTGTAATTTTTTAAAATTATAAAATAGATTCTGCCTTTTGCAATGCAGCTGACAATCCACTTATATTATTTCCACCGGCAGTAGCATAAAATGGTTGTCCGCCTCCACCACCTTGTATTTCTTTTGCCAATTCTTTAATAATATTTCCGGCATGAGCTTTTTGATTTGAAACAATGCTATCACTTATTATTACGCTAAGCATTGGCTTTCCGTTTAACTCACAACCTAACACACAAAACAAATCATCAATTTCATTACGCAACTGGAAAGACAAGTTTTTTAACTGTTCAGCTGATGCAATTTGAATGTGTTGAATCAATTTATTTATTGAACCACTTTGGGTTACTTTATGTTTTAATTCTTGTTTCAGTTGTACCGTTTTCTCATTTTCAAACGTCTCAATCCGTTTTCCCAATTCTGCTTTTTCCTGCATTAATTGTTCAACGGATTTTTTCAAATCTTTAGCACTTAACAGTTGCTTTAATTCGTGCACCAAATTCCATTGGTTTGCTGTTAATGTTTCAACAGCATTTGCTGTAATGGCTTCTATTCTTCTGACTCCGGCAGCCACAGCACTTTCACTTATTATTTTAAATGCACCAATATTTCCGGTAGCTTTTACGTGTGTACCTCCGCATAATTCTCTACTGTATTTATCATCAAATGTAATTACCCGAACATGCTCGCCATACTTCTCACCAAACAACATCATTGCTCCCATTTTTTTCGCATCTTCAATAGGCACACTTCTACGTTCATCCAATGGTATGTTTTCGCGTATTTTTGAGTTTACTATTTGTTCTACCTTAGTTATTTCATCTGCAGTCATTGCAGTAAAATGTGAAAAATCAAAACGCAAATATTCACTGTTTACCAAACTACCTTTTTGCTGTACGTGTGTACCAAGTACACTACGTAATGCTGCATGCAACAAATGTGTAGCACTATGATTGGCTTCGGTTTGCTTGCGTTTTTCTACATCTACGATTGCAGTATATGCAGCTTCAATATTTTCCGGTAATGTTTCCGAAAAATGAATGATTAAGTTATTCTCCTTTTTGGTATCAATGATTGCTAACTTTTCGTTGGCATTGCTAATAAATCCGGTATCACCCACTTGTCCGCCACCTTCAGGATAAAACGGAGTTTGATTAAATACCAATTGATAACTTACTTTTCCTTTCGCTTTTATTTTACGGTACTTAATAATTTTAATCTCGGCTTCGGTAACATCATATCCCAAAAAATCAGTTGGTTTTTCATCACCAATTATTTGCCAATCATCCGTAGTTAATTCGGTAGCTTTGCGGCTTCGCTCCTTTTGTTCAAGCAATGCTGCTTCGTAAGCTTTAACATCTACTTCAAATCCATTTTCACGAGAAATTAGTTGTGTTAAATCAAGCGGAAATCCAAAAGTGTCTGACAATTCAAATGCAGCCTTACCATCAATAACTTTTTCTTCTGATAAAAATTTTGCATTTAAGATATTCATCCCGTTTGTAATTGTTTTCAAAAAACTCACTTCTTCTTCCCTAATCACTTTTACTACAAACTCTTTTTGCTGATGCAATTCAGGAAATACATTTTTAAAACTATCTGCAATTACTTCATCGGTAAGTTTACACAAAAACGGCTCTTTCAATCCCAAAAACTGGTATTGATATCGAACAGCTCTTCGCAATATTCTTCGAATTACATAACCGGCACCGTTATTACTTGGCAATTGTCCATCAGCAATAGCAAAACTAATTGCACGTACATGGTCAGCCATTACCCGCATGGCAATGTCTTGTTTGCTGTCGCTGTAATTGTATTGTACACCGGAGTGTTTTTCAATAAACTTTATACTCGGTACAAAGACATCGGTATCGTAATTGGATGTTTTACCTTCAATGGCTCTAACCAATCGCTCAAAGCCCATCCCGGTATCAACATGCTGGGCAGGTAGTTTTTCTAATGTTCCATCCGCTTTGCGATTAAACTCCATAAAAACATTATTCCAAATCTCGATAACCTGCGGATGATCGTTATTAACTAAAGTTGCGCCTTCAACCAAGGCTCTTTCGGCATCGGGTCGTAAATCCACATGTATTTCGGTACATGGGCCACAAGGGCCGGTATCACCCATTTCCCAGAAATTATCCTTTTTATTACCTTTTAAAATTCGTGATTCATCTATCCAAAGTTTCCAGTTATCGGCTGCTTCCTGGTCAAATGCCAAACCCTCTTTGCTGTCTCCTTCAAATACCGTTACATAAAGCCTGTCTTTAGGCAATTTATAAACTTCTGTAAGTAACTCCCAAGCCCACTCAATAGCTTCTTTTTTAAAGTAATCACCAAAACTCCAATTGCCTAACATCTCAAACATGGTATGGTGATAGGTATCCACTCCTACTTCTTCCAAATCATTGTGTTTACCACTTACACGCAAACACTTTTGTGTATCTACCACACGTTTGTATTTGGGTGTTTCGTTTCCCAAAAACCAATCTTTAAATTGGTTCATTCCGGCATTGGTAAACATTAATGTAGGATCGTTTTTCACTACAATGGGTGCTGATGGAACAATGGTATGCCCCTTCGAAGCAAAAAAGTCAAGAAACTTTTGTCTGATTTCTGCGCTTGTCATCTGGCTGCAAATGTATGATTCCTGCCATTCTTTTCAATTGTATTCAACCAAAAATTATAACCAAACCATAAATTAGTTATTTCACTCAATTGTGTTTGGCTTACTGATTATCAAACAATGAATTATTAAAAATCGAACACAAATGGTAAGCTATACTATTAACAAAACACCACCTATACAATTATGCTTTAATAAACGTTATAAAGCAGTAACAAGATAGAAACCTGAGAAACATCAACAGTTTATAACTCATTTTTTTTTATTACTTTCGCTTCCTATTGTTAGAAACCAACAGCTGCTTGAATGGCTAAAATAAAATACTTTTACAACCCACATAGTTTAGACTTTGAAAAAGTAAGAACCAATGTTAGAGGTATGGTATTTCGTGTGTTTGGTTTTTTAAGTGCCAGTATTGTTGCAGGTGCAAGTTTATTATTGATTTTGTATAATTTTATTGACTCGCCAAAAGAAAAAATTTTAAGAAGAGAGATTGATAATTATGCATTAAAAACAAAACTACTTAGCCATAAAGTAGATAAATTAAGTGCAACATTGGAAGACTTAAAAGAACGAGATGCATCTATTTACAGAGCAATTTTTGAAGCTGATCCGGTAAATTACAACGCATACAAAACCACTTTTGATGACTACAAAGATTTGGAACAATTTGAAAGTAGTGATGGATTAAAAGCACTATTGGAGCGTGTAGATACACTAACCGAACAAGTAAAAATACAAACCAAATCAATGGAAGAACTTGCTACACTTGCTACAAACAAAACTGAATTTTTAGCTTCAATACCTGCAATTCAACCGGTGCAAAACAAAGACTTAAAAAGAATGGTTTCCGGATTTGGGTATCGGTTGCATCCAATATATAAAACATACAAGCTACATAGCGGTATTGACTTTACAGCGCCTACCGGCACACCAATATATGCAACCGGAAATGGTAAAGTTATTCCTTCTGATAAAGGTTTTAGTGGATACGGAAATCATGTATTAATTGACCACGGGTTTGGTTATAAAACCTTATATGCTCACATGTATAAAACAGCAGTAAAACCAGGGCAACGAGTAAAACGTGGGGAGTTAATTGGCTATATCGGAAATACCGGATTATCTTCAGGTCCACATTTGCATTACGAAGTAATAAAAGGCGATAAAAAAATCAACCCAATCAATTACTTCTTTAATGATTTATCAGAGAGTGATTATGCTACAATTCGTCAATTGGCAGAGCGCCCAACACAATCTTTAGACTAAAACTTTTTTATTCCATTGCCAAGCCGGCAATTATTTGTTCAATTTGCCAATCTTCAACCGGATTGTATTCGTTATGCAAATCGGCATTAAATACTTTGGCTAAACCTTGCCAATACATTGCTGTTAGTCCGCCTCGGTACTGTTTAAGCAAGGTGTATGTATCTTTACCTGTTTCGCGATGTATTAATTTTATAAGTAATTTCCCTTGCGAAAGAGTAAGCCCCATTAAGTCATCCATAAATTGTTCTTTAATGGCTTCTTCTGTACGCTTTAGATACTCTTTCTTGGCTTTTTCAGTTGGTAATAGTTGCAGGTTTTGTTCCAATAATTGAAATCGAAAACCTGCAACCTTCGCATAAGGCAAAACACGTTTTACATCACGCACCAATTTTTGATACCGTTTTTCATAATCTGCATTACGTTTTGCTTCGGCAATAAATTCGGGCAGCTCCATTGTTTTTAAAGTATCTTGTGCATGTGCCGACATATATAAAATGCCAAGCATTAAAAACATAAAAGTTCTTATCATGCTAAAATACCTACTAATAATTGTGCCAAAATTTTTCAAAATTTATTTTTAGCAGATTACCATTTACACATTAAACGATAACAAGACAATTAAAATTATTTAGAATTAAATGTGTAGAGAATTCCTAATGATAATACTTGTGAGTATTGTACATCTTTGTCTTGGTCAAAATCAAACAAAACCACACCGGTAAGATTGGTGCTAATGTATTTATTAACTTTTGCAGTTAAGCTAACATCCAAACGACTAACAATATACTTTGGCTCTAACCTTTCGTAATCCAATAATCCTAAGTAACGTGCTTTTAAATTAACGTTTTGTAAAATATCTTTATCAAAGTTTGCCACCAATTGAAATACAACTTGATTTCTTACTTCTTGCCCTCTCTTCACACCATACAATTCGTTATATTCTTTATCGGTTGGGGCATATTTATCATATAAAGTTTGGTCGGTAACAAATGACTGACGCAATGCACCAACACCCAATTGGGTTGAAAAATAGGAAACAGGTTTGTATTCAAAACCTAATGCCTCAGTAAGATAACCAGGCGCTAACCATCCGGAAATACGTTTGGATGTTTCAACCCCGGCAACTGTTTTGTATGCAAAACCTGCATCAAACTGACTCATAAAGTTGACAGAAGCAAATGTGTTCCAATGTGCAGAGAGTTTACGTGCATATTTGGATTCAAAAAATATTCTATCTGCATTTTTACGAATGTCTTGTCCTTCGTTTTTTAATGTGCCATACAAAAGCTGCAAATCGTTTGACCATTCGTCTTTATCTGTTTTACGTACAGCTTTTGCATTTAAAAAAGTACTTAATGCTATGGAGTTTGTTCCCCCCGCTTTCCAGTTATCACTGTATGTTGCTTGATTCACA
>JACFNJ010000350.1 GCA_019454865.1 Bacteroidia bacterium | reverse complement strand
GAATTTGAATAGTTTCTGTTGCTGCCATGCTAAAACGATAGTTTGAAATATGCAGCTAAGTTAAAGAATAATGATCAATTCAGAATAGTAATAGTCTCAAGGCATTAGTGATTACTGTGTTGTATTAAAAATGCTTTTTGTATTTTTCTGCCATGAAAAGTATTACTCGGTTTTTATCTCTTGCATTGATTTTGTTATATACAAATCAACTGCTTGCACAAATGCCTGTTCAATATGATGGTGCTGCACTTTTGCAAAAACTCAAAAAGTTAAAGGTTGTTGGAAAGGTTCTGTACATCGCTGCACATCCCGATGATGAGAATACACGTTTAATTACCTGGCTCGCTAACGAAAAGAACATAACGACAGCATACCTTTCATTAACCCATGGCGAAGGCGGGCAAAATTTGATTGGCACCGAACTGGGTGAGGATTTGGGTTGGATTCGCATGCATGAATTATTACAAGCAAGACAGATTGACGGTGGCACACAATTCTTCTCCAGGGCTGCTGATTTTGGCTTTTCCAAAAACTATAAAGAGACGTTGAAATTTTGGAATAAGGATAAAATATTAGAAGATATCACATATGTTATCCGTTCATTCCAACCCGATATCATTATTACCCGCTTTAGCCCTCTCCCATCTAATACACACGGGCATCATACAACCTCTGCCATGTTAGCTTTGGATGCTTCTGAAAGCGCGGCTGATACCAATTTTTATTATAATCAATTAGATAAAGTTCAGCCTTGGTCCACACAACGTGTAATATGGAATACCTCTTTTTATTTTTTTGATTTAAATAAGGCAATTAATAAAGATACATTAATGCAGGTAGATGTAGGTACATTCATTCCATTACTTGGCAAATCCTGCACAGAGATTGCTGCACTCAGCCGATCATGCCATAAAAGCCAAGGTTTTGGTACACAAAGTGTAAGAGGGGAAGTATTAGAATATTTTATTCCGCTCTCAGGCAGTAAAGCGTCTGATAAGAATCCGCTATCCGGTATTAATTTTAATTGGAATCGTATAAAAAACTCATCTTCTATTCAAAAGAAAATAGATACATTGATTAAGAAGTTCAATCCGGAACAACCACAAGCAGTGGCTTCTGACCTTTTAACCCTGTATCAACTTATGTACAATCATCCTGAGCGCGAATTTATACAGTACAAAATGAATGAAGTAGCAGAACTTATTAAGCAATGCTTAG
>JACFNJ010000085.1 GCA_019454865.1 Bacteroidia bacterium | reverse complement strand
TACAAAGCAAAGAGGTATTGAATGGTACTACCGAAATTACTCTTTACAATATACTTGGAGCAAAAGTTTATTCAGCAAGTAATGAGGTAAAAGGCACAAGCATAGATGTAAACACACAAGGGCTAAAAGCCGGAATTTATTTGGTACAAATAAATAATAACGGTACTATACACACTGAACGAATTACGATTAAATAAAAGCAAATAAATTGCATAAAAAAAGCGATGAGAAATCATCGCTTTTTTTATACCTTAGAAAAAATGAATTTAACAACAACACAACTAAAACTTAAAATTCTCAATCATATCCGTAAACATGATGTGGCTATACTTTTAGACTCAAATAATTGTAAGGGTGCATGTGATATTAGTAAATATGAGTTTGTTGCTGCATTTGGTGCTAAAAAATATATTTCGTTTGACAAAGATTGTTTTGAGCGTTTGCAAAATTTTAAGAATGAAAATCCGATTGAATATATTTTTACAACATTTGCCTATGATTTAAAAAATGAATTGGAAGAATTAAGTTCTAATCATCCAAATTCAATAGAATTTCCTAACTTAATTGCATTTATACCAGAGGAGTTAATTTTAATTAATGAAAAAGGAGAAATTATTCATGGTAAAGAAACTGTTGCAAAAATTGAAACAGAAGAAGAATCATTTATAAATAATATACCAAACAATACAATAACATTTCAATCAAAAGTAGAAAAACAAGAATACGTTGCTAATGTTGAACAAATTAAAAATCATATCATAGAAGGTGATGTATATGAATTGAATTATTGTATGGAATTTTTTGCTGAGGATGTTGATGTTAATCCGTATTCAACCTACCAAAAACTAATGCAAACCTCACCTGTTCCCTATGGGGCATTTTTTAAATGGCACTCACAATACTTATTATGTGCTAGCCCGGAACGATTTATATGCAAACTTGGCGAAAAGGTTTATTCACAACCCATAAAAGGAACTGCTAAAAGAAGTAAAAATAAAGAAGAAGATGAACAGTTGAAGTTAGAGTTGTTTAACTCAGAAAAAGAACGAGCAGAGAATTTAATGATAGTAGATTTAGTTAGAAATGATTTAGCTATTACTGCTGAAACTGGCACGGTAAAAGTACAGGAATTATTTGGTATTTATACATTTCCACAAGTACATCAAATGATTTCGACTATTCAATCCACCTCTTCAACTAAAGATACAATTGCAATAATAAAACATGCTTTCCCAATGGGTAGCATGACTGGTGCACCAAAAATAAAAGCAATGCAATTGATTGAAAAATATGAAACAACAAAAAGAGGGCTTTACTCCGGTTCTATTGGGTATTTCTCCCCAAATGATGATTTTGATTTTAATGTAATCATACGCAGTTTACAATATAATGCCACTAAAAACTATTTAAGTTTTGAAGTAGGGAGTGCAATAACATATGATAGTATTGCAGAACAAGAATATGAAGAATGCTTATTGAAAGCAGAAGCGATGTTAAAGGTATTTCAAGGGAATACCTAAATACAATACCCTAAACCAAAAAGTAGTAATTTTTATATTTCTCTGTTAATATCCCATTGTTCCATATAGTCAGCAACTCTTCGAACAAAAGACCCACCCAAAGCACCATCAACTACACGGTGGTCATAGCTTAGTGATAAGAACATTATATGACGAATTGCAATAACATCACCCATTTCAGTTTCGATTACTGCTGGTTTTTTATTGATACTTCCGGTAGCTAAAATCGCCACTTGTGGTTGGTTAATTATTGGTGTTCCCATAACATTACCAAACCCTCCAACATTGGTTATTGTAAATGTACCTCCTTGAATTTCCTCCGGTGCTAATTTATTTGCACGAGCTCTGTTAGCTAAATCATTTACATTTTTAGTTAAACCAATTAGATTCATATTATCGGCATTTTTAATTACCGGAACTATTAAGTTTCCGGTAGGTAATGCTGCCGCCATACCGATATTTATTTGTTTGCGTTTAATAATATTTTGACCATCAACAGCAATATTAATCATTGGAAAATCCTTTATTGCACGCACGATACACTCAATAAACATAGGAGTATATGTTATTTTTTCGTTTTCTCTCTTCTCATATACTTTCTTCGCCTTTTCTCTCCATTTAACCATATTGGTTACATCCACCTCAACAAACGATGTAACATGTGGAGATACATGCTTACTCATTACCATGTGATCAGCAATAAGTTTGCGCATTCTATCCATCTCAATTATTTCATCGCCTTGCATCAATGTTACCTTAGGTGCCTGATGTGTTGCCGGTGTCGGTGCAGGTGTTGATTTAGCCGACTCAACAATTGGGGCAGGTTGTGTAGTTGGTTGCTGAACAGCAGGTGTATTACCTCTGTTCTGAATATATGCTAATATATCACGTTTAGTTACTCTTCCTTCATTTCCGGTTCCGGCTATATTCTCTAATTCTGCCATGCTCACCTTTTCCTCTTTAGCTATATTTAATACTAATGGGCTGTAAAAACGATTTCCGTTATTAATACTTTGAGGAGCAGAAACTGTGTTGGTAGCAGCAGCAATGTTTTTTTCAACTTCAACCACTGCTTGTTTTACCTCAACAACAGGAGTAGAAACAGAAGTAACTGCACCACCCTCTAATGCTATAATTGCAATTGGTGCACCAACTGCTACAACATCGCCTTCGTTAAACAATCTTTTTACTAATACTCCACCTTTAGGCGAAGGCACTTCGGAGTCAACCTTATCGGTTGCTATCTCAAGTACCGTTTCATCTGCTGTAATTGTATCTCCTTCATTTTTTACCCAGCGGATAATTGTTGCTTCTGCAATACTTTCGCCCATCTTGGGCATTACCAATTGAAATTCAGACATAATAGTTGTGGTTTTTAAACAAGTTTTTATGAGATGAAAACAAATAATTCAAATTTCAATAAAACTTGCTTACAGTTTGGCAAATTTAATTTTTTACATGACTTATGCCAATAATTTTAATAGCAGCAAATCATTCTGTGATGATAAATACTTAAACCAATGATTTTATAATTTAACTAACTCTTTGCGTAATAAATCCAATGCTTGAATAGCTGTGCGTTGTATTGTTCGCTCTCTATTATCACCCATATTAAATAGTTTTGTAACTGTATCAGTAGGTGTAGAAACTGCTATCCAAACTGTACCAACAGGCTTATCCGGTGAGCCTCCGGTTGGCCCTGCTATTCCACTTGTTGCAATTGCATAATTAGTTTTAAATTTTTTTCTAATATTTTCTGCCATCTGCTTCACACATTCCTCACTTACTGCTCCTTTTTCTAACAATAAATCTTCACTTACATGCAATTCATTAGTTTTAATTTCATTTGCATAACTAATAATACTACCTAAATAATATGCAGAACTACCGGGAATAGATGTAATTAAATGTGCTACATACCCACCTGTACAACTTTCGGCAGTTGCAAGAGTTTGTTTGTGTTTGATTAGTAATTTCCCAACATTTCCTGCCAATGTTTCTTCGTTTTCACCATAAATATATTCCGAAACAAGACTATACAATTTTTTAACTTGGTTATCCATGCATTGGTTTAAGAACTGCTCATCTGTATGTTGAGCAGACAAACGAAGTTTTACCATACCTACATCAGGCAGATAAGCTAATTTGAAAAAATCCGGTAATTCATTTTCGAAAGTTTCAATTTTTTGTGCAAGAAAACTTTCTCCAATTCCGCAGGTTAAAATTGTGCGATGTAAAATAAAAGGCAATGCATATTTTTTCTGTAACCGATGCAAACATTCTTCTGAAAAAATACTTTTCATTTCAAAAGGCACACCAGGCATACTTATTATTGTTTTGTTTCCTTTGTCAAACCACATCCCCGGAGCTGTACCATTTCTATTAAAAAGTACTTCACATGATTCGGGTACAAATGCTTGCTGAAGATTAGCTTCAATTAGAGGCAATTTTCTATTTGTAAAAATTTTAGTAATCCAATCTTTAACCTTTGGATTTTCTACCAACTTTGTTTGAAAATAATCTGCTAAAGTTTGTTTGGTTACATCATCTTTAGTGGGTCCAAGACCACCGGTAATTATTATAATATCTGCTCTGTTTTCTGCTTGTAGCAATGCCTCCGAAATTGCGTCTGCATCATCAGAAACCGAAGCAATATGTGTAACCCCTATCCCGATTTTGTTAAATTCTTTTCCAAGCCATGCTGAATTTGTATCAACTATTTGCCCAATTAATATTTCATCGCCAATGGTTATAATTTCTGCTTTCATTTTTTAAAACTATGAGATTTGAAAAATAATTTATTGTTAAGAATTATTATTAGCATGTGTAAAACATTTTATAAAATAAAAAAAGCCGAATTGAATAATCAAATCGGCTGTATAAAGTTAATTTTTGTTTTTATTTTATCCAATCAAAACCAACATATGGAACTATGGCTTTAGGTATTCGGATGCCTTCGGGAGTTTGATTGTTTTCTAATATTGTTGCCAATATACGAGGTAAAGCTAACGCACTACCATTAAGTGTGTGCACTAAATTATTTTTTCCTTCTTTGTTTTTATATCTGCATTTTAAACGATTGGCTTGGAAACTCTCAAAATTTGAGGTAGAGCTAACCTCTAACCAACGTTGTTGTGCAGCACTATACGTTTCAAAATCATAAGTTAATGCAGAGGTAAAGCCCATATCTCCTGCGCATAAACGTAATATTCGATAGGGTAATTCAAGCTTATCTAATAATCCTTGAACATGCTTAACCATTTCTTCTAAAATTGTATAAGATTGTTCCGGAGTTGCTATTTGTACAATTTCAACTTTTTCAAACTGATGCAAACGATTTAATCCGCGTACATGTGCACCCCAGCTTCCGGCTTCTCTTCTGAAACAAGGTGAATATCCAACATTTTTAATTGGCAAATCCTCTTCTTTCAAAATTACATCGCGATAGATATTAGTAATGGGTACTTCGGCAGTAGGAATTAAATACAAATCGTCAACCTGTGCATGATACATTTGCCCCTCTTTATCCGGCAATTGACCGGTACCAAAACCACTATCTGCATTAACCAAAAATGGAGGAACAATTTCCTCGTATCCGGCTTTTAGTGCCTCATCCAAAAAGAAATTAACCAAACCACGCTGCAAACGAGCTCCTTTACCTTTATACACAGGAAAACCGGCACCGGTAATCTTTGTACCCAATTCAAAATCTATTAAATTGTATTTGGTAATTAATTCCCAATGAGGTAAGGCTCCTTCGTGTAATTTAGGAATTTCACCATGTTGCAGTACATTCAAATTATCATCTGCACTTTTGCCATCCGGTACAATTGTGTTAGGTACATTAGGCAAAGTAACTAAAAGATTAAACAACTGCTCCTCAATGTGCTTTGCAGATTCTTCCAAATCCTTAGCTTGCTCCTTGTATTGTGCTGACTGTGTTTTCAGTTGTTCGGCTTCATCCTTTTTCCCGTTTTTCATCAACTCACCTATTTGCTTTGCAATCTTATTTGCTTCTGCCTGGTTTTGTTCCATGTTTTGCTTTGCAACCCTAGCTTTTTCATCCAACATTAAAACCTCATCAACTACTGATGCAAATGCAGGATTTCTTCTGCTCAATCCCTTTTTTACACGTTCAGCATCCTCTCTTAGTACTGATAATTGTAACATTTATATTATAAATTATTCGTTAATAATTACTTTTTCCATTACATCGCCTTGGTTTATTGCATCAATTATATCTAAGCCTTCTACCACTTTACCAAAGCAAGTATGATTACGATCTAAGTGTTGTGTATTAGTTCGATTATGGCAAATAAAAAACTGTGAACCTCCGGTATCTCTTCCGGCATGTGCCATACTCAATACACCTCTATCGTGATATTGATTATCTCCATCTAATTCACATTTAATTTTATATCCCGGCCCGCCATTTCCAATTCCATTTGGACATCCGCCTTGTATTACAAAGTTAGGAATAACACGATGAAATTTTAGTCCATTGTAAAATCCGTTTTTTGCCAATTTACAGAAGTTTTCAACTGTATTTGGAGCATCTTTTTCATAAAATTCGATTTTCATAACACCTTTAGCGGTGTGTATTTCTGCTGTTCTTGCCATGTTATTAACTTATTATTTGCCGCAAAAGTAATCAATTGTGTTGATTATTGAATTGCCACTGAATTGATAATTGTATTTTCTGTTTTATTACGGATTAAAACTCTTTGCAATTGATGTTTCTTTTAAACTCCATATATTTTTTTTGAGTTTTCAGTTGTAATAATTGCTACTTGTTCAACAGATGTATTTTTAAGTTGAGCTAATTTCTCTGCAACTTTCACAATATAGGAGCTTTCATTCCTTTTGCCCCGGTATGGCTCAGGACTTAAATATGGTGCATCAGTTTCTAATACTATATGGTTTAAATCTATTGCAGTAATAGCCTCGGGAAGTTCGTTTTTTTTATAGGTTAACACTCCACCTATTCCAAGATAAAATCCTAAATCAACTACTTGTTTAGCTTGTTCGGCATTTCCACTAAAGCAATGAAATATTCCTCGTAAATTGGGGTGTTGCATTTCTGCTAAAATGGCTATTACATCTTCAGTGCTATTGCGTGAGTGAATGTTTATTGGTAAATTCATTTGAATAGCCCATAAAATCTGTTTCTTAAAAGCCATTATTTGTTGCTCTTTAAATTCCAAACTCCAATAGTAATCCAACCCAATTTCACCTACTGCATAAAACTTTCTTTTTTTAAACCATTTTTGAATTTGATAAAGATGCGACTCCACATGCTCATCAACACTGCACGGATGCAACCCCATCATTGGAAAGCAATTTTCAGGGAATAACCAAGCCAAATCCAACATGGGTTGGATACTGTGCGCATCTATGTTTGGCATAAACAATCGTTTTACGCCAGCATTTATTGCCCTTTGTACCATTTCCACCCTATCGCTTTCAAATTTTTCGCTGTATAGGTGTGTATGTGTATCTGTTAAAATCATTCCCAATAACTCTTCGTTACAAAACTATCTTCGCTGTTGTTGCATTCCTTGTATTAACTGTTGTAAGTTTCTACGTGCCATTACAAAGTCAGGATAAATTTGAATTGCTTTTTGATATGCTTCAGCAGCTTGCTGGTATTGTTGTTTTTGAATATGAATATATCCACGCATATTCCAACATGCCGCTATAATTGGCACCGGTTGGCTTTGTGATTGATCAAGAAAAATATCAACGCTATCTTTATTGGTTTTGTATTTTTCCATCATGGCATTAATTGTTTTTGCAGCTATATCCAATTGATTTGTCATTAATTCCATGGATGCTTTTTTATAAACATATTCAAGTTTTCCTGTTTTATTGTATAAGTTTTCAGCCAATGCCAATGCTTTTTCTCCTTCGCCTTTTTGCTCCAAGCAAAGTAATTTAATGTTATTCAAATCTTCGCTATCCGGATTACGTATCAGGCATTCATCGGTAACTGTTAAGCAGGCATCAATATTTTGAACAGCAAAATACATACTTGGCAATGAATCGCGAAGTGCATTGGTGCTATCCTGTTGTAACAATATTTGTACTGCTGTAATAGCTGTTGGTATATCTTTTAATTGATAACTTTTATGGTATAAAGCTTCCCATTTTTGGTTTTGTGATTGATTTGCCTGCTGCTGACTGCAGGATAAAATTAATAATGCAGTTGCACCGGTTAATAGAAAATTTCTCATGTATTTTGTTTTAATAATTGTTTGCAAGAATAATTTATAGTTTCCTCGATAGGAATAAATGTGTAATTAATTTTTTGTTTGATTTTGGTATTGCTATAATAATACTGATTTAATGAGGCTCTGGCAGTTTCTTTTGTTATTGCCGGTTTTATCCGAGTAAAAAAAGAAAGCAAAGCAGTACTCATCCATGCAACCTCAGCAAGAAATCGGTTTATCTTTATGTACGGCTTCTTTGTGTTTAAAACATCTGCTGCCTTATTTAAAAAATTTTGCATGGAGATATTTTCAGAAACTAATACAAATCTTTCTTTAAAAATATTCTGCTCCATAAGTTGTATGGTAACTTCGGCAACATCACGCACATCCACATATCCATTTATCCCATTTGTAAAAAATGGCATTCCTTTTTGCACCATTTTAAATAAAGCACACGAGCCTTTATCCCAATTTCCGGCTCCCAATATTACACCCGGATTAACCACCACCACTTGCAACCCTTCTTCCGATGCTCGCCATACTTCCATCTCGGCTTTATATTTACTTATAGCATAATTGCTATTTAATTTTGAATTGGTCCACTTGGTTTGTTCGGATATTTCAACACCGCTTTTTTCTCTACCTAAAGCAGCTATTGAGCTAATGTATGCAAACTTTTTAATACCTTTTAACAAAGCAATATTTACCATGTTTGCTGTACCTTGTACATTAATTCGGTACATGTTATTCTTATCGGATGAATGAAAAGAAACAACTGCTGCACAATGATAAACTTCATCAACACCTTCAAAAGCATCTTCAAGTGATGGCACATCCAACACATCAGCTTCAACCCAAAATAAATTAGGATGATTGTTTTTTGAATTAAAACATAATGAATAAATGTAGTTAAATTCAGATAAGTTGCTTGACTTTCGTTTCAATGCACGCACCGTATGCCCTCTTTTTAAAAGGCTGCAAACTACGTATGCTCCCAAAAAACCTGTTGCTCCGCTAACTGCTATCAAGTGTGGAAATGTTTATTATCTGCGGGCGAAAATAAGGTATTTTGCGAGCAATAATTCAATATGATACAATTAAGTGATTTCTTAAGCCCAATACCCAAAAGTGTATTGGATAATTTAACGGGCATTTCCCCAAAAAGTTTAATTCATTCAATCCCTGTTTATACAGCAGATTTTCCGGATTTGAGTACAATTCAAATTGCAATTATTGGAGTAAAAGAAGACCGTTTTCAGGCTACTCATGCCAATTGTTTTAAAACTCCGGATGATGTAAGAAAACAATTTTATACATTAATCAAACCCAAATACGATTTGAACATTGCCGACTTAGGTAATATAGAACCCGGCAATACTGTAGGCGATACTCTTTTTGCCTTACAAGCTTGCTTGAAAGAATTACACGAACGTAAAATATTTACCATAATTATTGGAGGCCCTAGTGATTTATCTTTCGCGCAATTTGCTTCATTCCAAAACATCAACCCTAACTTAAATATTTTGGTTGCTGACTCAAAAATAGACTTAAAGCAAAACGATTCCATGCCGGAGTATTCAAACTTTTTGTATAAAATTATAACACACCAGCCAAACTATTTATTTAACATTACTCATGTAGGAAATCAAGCATACTATGCCGAACAAGAAAGCTTAGACACTTTTGACAACATGAATTTTGATGTGTTTAGATTGGGACAAATAAGAAGCGATATAAAAGAATTTGAGCCACTGGCACGAAACGCAAACATGATAGTATTTAGTATGAATAGTATAAAATCTGCTGATGTTGTGTGCAGTATTGAAATGAATCCTAATGGGTTTTATGGAGAAGAGGCTTGCCAGATGGTACGATATGCCGGTATGGGAAACGACTTGAGTAGTATTGGATTTTACGACTTAAATACAACTAACGATGTACATAACTGTGGTAGCAAATTATTAGCACAAATGATTTGGTATTTGATAGATGGATTTTACAACAGGAAAAATGACTACCCAACACCGGAAAGCAATGATTACATGATATACAGAACTACCTTTAAAAACAACGATTACGAAATTGTATTTTACAAAAATATATACAACGAACGTTGGTGGATGGAAGTTCCATATCCGAAAGAAAGAAACAAACAAAAAGGTTCATATATTGTACCATGTAGCTACAACGATTACCAGCTTGCACTAAAAGATGAAATACCCGATAGATGGATGAGAGCTTACCAGAAATTATTGGTTTAAATATAAAACAAAGCAAATGATAAAGAAAAATACCACATCAAAATGATATGGTATTTTACGTTATTAACAC
>JACFNJ010000084.1:3376-10076 GCA_019454865.1 Bacteroidia bacterium | reverse complement strand
ATCAATACTTACCATTGCTTCAGGTATTGCTGTTTGTAAAATAACATTTCCGGAAGAAGGAACGTGCGTAGTAACCAAGCCACATCCTGTACGAAGTGCTCCCTGCGATGCCAATACTGCCGCACCAATTTTTCCGTAACTGCCGCTTATTATGAGTAAATGCCCGAAAGTACCTTTATTACTAAATTTTGGCCTGTTGAAAGGGGTTTGTTTTATAAGTTCTTCTGTTATATAATAAACAGACGAGTTTTCATCATATTCAAAATCCGGCAATAGCCCAATGTCAATAATATTAAAATTACCTGTATATGGGTATGCATCAGCTAAAAGGAAAAAAGTTTTTGGGATTTGAAATGTTAATGTTTCATTGGCTTTTATAATTGTTAGGTTGTCAAGATCAACGGGTTCATTAATATCTGCTGGTAATCCACTCGGCACATCAATAGCTAAAACCTTAGCTACAGAGTTGTTAATGTGTTTGATTAATCCATCCAAAAGTTCATCCAATGGATGTGTTCCACCTATGCCAAGTAATGCATCAATAACTAAATCATTTTTTTCAAGATTTGGGAAATCGTTAGTTGATTTAATCAACTTGGGTTGAATATTGCTTTCATGAATTAAGCGAAAATAATTCGTTTGATTTTCATTGGATGTAACTCTTTTAGATTCTACATGATAAACTATAACCATTTGTCCGGCAAGTGCTAATCTTCTGGCTAAGGCATATCCGTCTCCACCATTATTACCCGAACCACAAAAAATTTTTACTGTATTTATTCTATTCTTTTGAATAAAGTTTAGTATAAATTCTTCACAACGCAAAACTGCCTTTTCCATTAAATCTACTGAAGAAATACGTGCATTTTTTATAGTGTATTGATCCCATTTATGGATTTGTTCAGCGGTATATAATTTCATGCAGTAAAAATGTAATATTTTTATGTATTCCTCAATGATTTATAACAATAGGAATTGAAGAATGATAATCAAAAATTATAGATATGGCGTAATTTACTTTTATGCTAATAGCCTATATTGATTATTTATTACTTTTAGAATATTTCATAATCAAGTCAATAGAGGTTTGACTTGGCAATTCGTTTATAGTTTCTAATTGTGTAATAACATCTCGGTATGAAATATTTATCTCAGTTTCAACCGAGTTTAAATCTTCGTGAATTAGATGGTTATCAATGCCAGCATCAGAATGTTGAAGATTAGTTTGGTTTGTAAATACATTTGCCATAGGCATTCGTTTTCGTTTTTTAAATTGTTTAACTACTCACTAAACGCCCATAGCAAATATTTAGTATAAAAATATAAACTAAAGTATTAAAACATACAAAATCAGCCTGTTATACTTTCAGGCTTTGTTTTTCAAGCATTTTTCTCAGGTTATTCAGCGCGTACCGCATTCTTCCCAAAGCTGTATTGATACTTACATTCGTATGGTCAGCAATTTCTTTAAAACTCATGTTTCCCCAATGACGTAAAATCAATACTTCTCTTTGGTCTTCGGGTAGTTGCTTTACCAATTCTTTAATGTTGTGCTCGGTTTGGTATTGAATTAATTTGTCATCCTTATTGCTTTCAGCTACTTGTAAGTAACTTAAAATGTCATTACCCTCGCTATCAGTAATAATAATGTTTCTTTTTTCTTTGCGAATAAAGTCAATAGCCAAGTTTCTTCCAATACGAACAACCCATGGACCAAATTTGCCTTCTTCATTGTAGTTACCTGCTCGCAAAGTTTGGATTGCTTTAATAAAAGTGTCTTGAAATAAATCTTCAGCAACTGAACGATTTTTTACTAATAAATATATTGCTGAAAATACATTGCGTTTGTAGCGATGTATCAATTCGGCTAAACAAGCCTCGTTTCCTAAAATGTAATTGTGAACCAACTCTTGATCACTAATTTGTTTTACGCTTTTCATAGTTTTAAAAGATTAAAAAGGTTAAACTTTTGTTTGAAATAATTAGTGTAGAGTTGTTGCTATATATTTTGTACTATTTGAGTGTTTGAACTATTTTATAATTTGTAAATTTAATAAAGTAATTCATAATTCCAAAATTTATTTTGATACAAATTAGAATATTATAATAAAAAACTTGAAATTCATTTAAATAAATTCATCTGTAATACATAGTAAATTTTAATATTTAGTAGTATTGCAAATTGTATAGTTTACACATAATAAGAATGTATTAAGTGAAAAAAAATATTGTAATAAAAGGAGCAAGAGAGCACAATTTAAAAAATATAGACGTAGAAATTCCTCGAAATAAACTTACCGTAGTTACCGGAGTAAGCGGTAGCGGAAAATCAAGCTTGGTTTTTGATACATTATTTGCCGAAGGACAGCGAAGATATGTTGAGAGTTTGTCGGCTTATGCACGTCAGTTTTTAGGTAAAATGAATAAGCCTGAGGTGGATTATATCAATGGAATTTCACCTGCAATAGCAATTGAGCAAAAAGTTAACACCCGGAATCCGCGAAGTACGGTTGCTACTTCAACTGAAATTTATGATTATCTGAAATTGTTATTTGCGCGAATTGGGGTAACATATTCTCCTGTTTCAAACAAGCCAATTCAACGTTACACGGTAGATACTGTTGTAGATATTTTGACTGCATTAAGTGATGGGACTAAAGTATTACTGTTGGTTGCAATAAAAGAGAAATCAAAAGATTTGGTTAATAGATTGGAGCAATATGTAAAAAACGGATTTTCGCGCATATTGGTTGATGATGAAGTAGTGGAAATTGAGGAGTATATTGCTTTAATAGAGAAAAAGAAGCTGAAATCTGCAAAAGAATTATTTCTATTAATTGACCGATTTGTGTTAGAGAATAAAAATGATGATAGCGATGAAGCAAGAAATAGAATGGCAGACAGTGTGCAAACTGCTTTTTATGAAGGTAAGGGCGAGTGTACTATTCATTATTGGCATGAAGATAGTGTGATTCATAAATTGAATTATAACAATCGGTTTGAGGCTGATGGAATTGCTTTTGAAGAACCATCCGTAAATTTTTTCAGCTTTAATAATCCGTATGGAGCTTGTAAAAAATGTGAAGGTTTTGGAAACATAATTGGTATTGACGAAGATTTAGTTTTACCCAATAAAAGTTTAAGTATATACGAAGATGCAGTTGCTCCATGGAAAGGAGAAAAGCTTAGCGAATGGAAAACAAAATTTGTAAAGCTTAGTTCTAAAAATAAATTTCCTATTCATAAACCTTATCATTCATTAAGTGAAACACAACGCGAATTTTTATGGCGGGGAGGTGATAATTGGGAAGGTATTGATGGTTTTTTTAAAGACATTGAAAGTCAAACATACAAAATTCAGTATCGTGTAATGCTTTCTCGATACCGAGGAAAAACAATTTGCCCGGAGTGTAAGGGAACACGCTTGCGTAAAGATACAGATTATGTGAAATTGGTTGATATAACAAAAAAAAATGTAGCGGATTTAAAGTGTTTAAGTCAACTTTTATTGATGAGTATTGATGAAGCAGTTCAATATTTCTCATCGCTTACATTAAGTGAAACACATATGAAAATTGCAACCCGAATTTTAACTGAAATAAATTCACGATTAGCATTTTTGCAAAACGTAGGGTTAGGATATTTATCTTTAAATCGTTTGTCCAATACATTAAGTGGTGGCGAGAGTCAGCGCATTAATTTGGCAACTTCGCTTGGTAGTAGTTTGGTTGGGTCGTTGTATATTTTGGATGAGCCTAGTATAGGTTTACATAGCAAAGACACGCAAAATTTGATTCAGGTATTGCAACAATTACGAGATATAGGCAATACGGTAGTAGTTGTAGAGCATGATCAAGACATAATGGAAGTAGCCGACAATGTTATTGATGTTGGTCCGAATGCAGGGTTGTTAGGTGGCGAATTAGTAGCTGAAGGCACTGTTGATGAAATTAAGAAAAATACAAAAAGTTTAACCGGGCAATATTTAAGTAATAATCTTACTATTCCTATCCCTGCCAAAAGAAGAAAATGGGATTCGTATATTGAGGTAAAGGGTGCAAGGCAAAATAATTTGAAAGGCATAGATGTAAAGTTTCCATTGCATACACTAACAGTAGTAACAGGAGTAAGCGGAAGTGGAAAGACTACCTTAGTTAAAAATATATTGTATCCTGCTATACAAAAGCATTTAGGAACATACAATGGCGAGAAAACCGGAATTTTTGACAAATTAGAAGGCTTAATCAATACAATACATCATGTAGAGTTGGTTGACCAAAATCCTATTGGTAAATCCTCGCGATCAAATCCGGTAACCTATATTAAAGCTTATGATGCCATAAGGGAGTTGTATGCTAATTTGCTAATAAGTAAAAGTAGAGGATATAAGGCACAACATTTTAGTTTTAACGTAGATGGTGGCAGGTGTGAAACTTGTAGTGGAGAGGGAGAGATTACCATAGAAATGCAATTTATGGCTGATATACATTTGCCATGTGATGAGTGTAAAGGAAAACGCTTTAAAACGGAAGTGCTGGAATGTACATATAAAGAAAAAAGTATTAGTGATGTACTAGAAATGAACATTGATGAAGCGCTTGATTTTTTTAAAGAAGATTCATCCATTTACAATAAGTTGTATCCATTACACGAAGTAGGGTTGGGGTATGTAAAATTGGGGCAAAGCAGCAGCACACTTAGCGGTGGCGAAGCACAACGGGTAAAATTAGCAAGCTTTTTAGGTAAAAACAAAAGCACCGGCAATATTCTTTTTATTTTTGATGAGCCAACTACCGGATTACATTTTAATGATATAAAAAAGTTAATGGATTCATTCCAAGCATTGATAAATCAAGGAAACAGCGTGTTGATAATTGAGCATAATATGGATGTAATTAAGTGTGCAGATTGGGTAATTGATTTAGGACCGGATGCAGGAAGCAATGGAGGCAATCTTGTATTTGCCGGAACTCCTGAGGATTTAATACATGTGAAAGAAAGTTACACCGGATATTACTTAAAACAAAAAATTGTATAGACCGGAAAAAGAAAGGAAAGTCATTTTTTATTGATTGCATATTATCTAAAATTCAGTTTTTAAAATTTTAATCAACTAAAAAACAAAAAATAATATGCCAATTTATCGTAGTGAAGGTGTAATTCCACCAAAACGTCATACCGTGTTTCGTAAGCTCGATGGTAGCTTGTATCACGAAGAGTTAGTAGGTACTGAAGGCTTTTCAGGGATTTCTTCGTTGGTTTATCATTTAAATCCACCAACAGTAGTAAAGTCATTTAGTAAACCATATTCAGTAAAAGCTGAAATTGCCGTTGAAGAAAACTTACAAGCAAGAAGCTTTCAAAGTTTTCATGCATCACCTAATGACGATTATATAAAAAGTAGAAAAACGCTTTTTATAAATAGTGATATGAGTATAGGAATAGTTGCACCTAAAAAAAGTATGACTGAATATTTTTTTAAAAATGCAGATGCCGATGAAATGATTTTTGTTCATAAAGGCTCCGGTAAATTATATACCATGTATGGTGAGTTGGCATTTAAATATGGCGACTACATAATTATACCCCGAGGAACTGTATATAAGCTAGACTTTGACACTGCCGACAATCATCTATTATTGGTAGAATCGTATGGCCCGATTGAAACGCCTAATCGTTATCGGAACAATTACGGGCAGTTTATGGAGCATTCGCCATTTTGTGAAAGAGATTTTGTTTTTCCTACTAATCTTAAAACCTACGATGAAAAAGGCGACTTTGTAATTAACATAAAAAAGAAAGATGCAATATATCCTTACGTTTATGGTAATCATCCATTTGATGTAGTAGGCTGGGATGGATGCAGCTATCCGTATATTTTCTCTATTTTTAATTTTGAACCCATAACAGGTCGTATTCATTTACCTCCACCAATTCATCAAACATTTCAGGGGAAAAACTTTGTAATATGTTCGTTTGTTCCGCGTTTGTATGATTACCACCCAAATGCTATACCGGCATCGTACCACCACAGCAATATTGATAGTAATGAGTTGTTGTATTATGTTGATGGTGATTTTATGAGTAGAAATAATATTGAAAAAGGTCAAATTACATTGCATCCACCGGGTATTCCTCATGGCCCGCATCCAGGAGCTATTGAGCGGAGCATAGGTAAAAAAGAAACACAGGAATTAGCAGTAATGATTGATCCGTTTAATCCAATTCAGATTACTAAGGATGCATTAGCAATGGAAGTTCCGGATTATTACATGTCTTGGATGGAAAAATAATTGCTATTGTAACTACTATTATTTAAAAGGTTGTTTGAGAAATCAAGCAACCTTTTTGGTTTAATAGAAATTTGAAAAAAGGAATTAATCATGTAATTTTTATTGTCATAAAAAACTGATTAGATTTGACCGAATAAACATTTTATTAATGAACGATAGCGAACAATTATTTTCAAAAATTTCGTGTTTTGTATTTGATGTTGATGGTGTGTTGACAGACGGAACAGTATTGGCATTAGCAAGTGGCGAGCAAGCACGAAGATTTAATATAAAAGATGGGTATGGAATAGAGCGTGCACTTTTAGCCAATTACCATGTAGCAATTATTAGCGGAGGAAACCAAGAAGGTGTACGCAAGCGATTGGAGTTTTTAAAGATAAAGCATATTCATTTAGGAGTAAAAGAAA
>JACFNJ010000084.1:0-3366 GCA_019454865.1 Bacteroidia bacterium | reverse complement strand
TTGAATAATTTGTGTGAAAATTTAGGGATAACTTTGAGCCAGGTTGCTTATGTGGGCGATGATTTACCGGATTATGAAGTAATGCAGTTAGTAGGATTACCTTGCTGCCCTGCTGATGCAACGGAAGAAGTAAAAGCTATAAGTAAACTAATTACGAAAGAAAAAGGAGGTAATGGTTGTGTACGTGCAATTATTGAGGCTGTAATGAAAAGCCAAAATACTTGGCGTAAATTTTCAAATGAAAATATAAATAATTAAAATATGTTTTAGGTGTGTATGAAAAAAACAATAGCCATAGTTTTAGCATTTTTTATAGTACTATCGGTAAGTGCAAGTAAAATACTAATACCAATGGATGAGCTTCAAAAGAACCATTTAAAGGCGTATGGTTTGGCTTATTGGGTTTTAAAGCAAGAAATAGATGTGGATTGGTTGCTTAATTATCGTGATGGAAGTTTTATGATACCGTCTGACGAATCCATAGTAAAAGAATGTAAAATACGAGGAATAAACTACGAGGTTATAAATGATACGGAAGTTGGTTTTATATTAGAAGAAATTGCTAAACCGGAAGTAAATATGGAATTGGTAAAATTACATAAAGCTCCGAAAATTGCAGTGTATTCACCAAAAGCAAAACAACCTTGGGATGATGCCGTAACGATGGTATTAACATATGCCGAAATTCCGTATGATGTTGTTTTTGATGATGAGGTTTTGGAAGGCAAATTACCAACTTATGATTGGTTACATTTACATCACGAGGATTTTACAGGGCAATACGGAAAATTTTGGATGCAGTTTCAAAATGCTGCATGGTACAAGGCAGAAGTGCGCGAGGCAGAAGCAATGGCTTCAAAACATGGATTTAAAAAAGTAAGTGAATTAAAATTAGCTGTTGCTAAAAAAATCCGCGACTTTGTATCAGGAGGTGGATTTTTATTTGCAATGTGTAGTGCAACCGATACTTATGATATAGCATTGGCAGCAGATGGTGTAGATATTTGTGAAAGTATGTTTGATGGAGACCCAGCCGACTATAATGCAGATGCAAAGTTGAATTATGGAAATACATTTGCATTTAAAGATTTTAAATTGAAAATGAATCCGTATGAATATGAGTTTTCATACATAGATAATACCCCTGAAACACGACCAGTAACTGAACAAAATGATGTGTTTACATTATTTGAATTTTCTGCAAAGTGGGATGTAGTGCCAACCATGCTTTGTCAAAATCATACCAAAGTAATTAAAGGATTTTACGGACAAACTACAGCTTATCGCAAGCAGTTTATTAAAAGTGATGTATTAGTAATGGGCGAGAACAAGCAATTGAGTGAAGCTCGCTATATACATGGTACTTATGGCAAAGGCACATGGACATTCTATGGTGGGCATGACCCCGAAGATTATCAACACCACGTAGGAGAGCCACCCACTGATTTAGCACTTCATCCTAACTCACCGGGTTATCGTTTAATTCTTAATAATATTCTTTTCCCTTCTGCTAAGAAGAAAAAAATGAAAACCTAATTCGTTACAATTACTTTCTTGGTTATTATTTCGTTTTTGTGTTTTATTGAAAGCAAGTAATACCCACTTACAATTCCGTTTAATTTTATTTGATTAGAGCTATTTGTAACCGATTGTGTTAAAATAGTTCTACCCATTATGTCAAGTACGGTTACTTCATATTCTAAATTTTCTAAACCATTTAAAGTAATTATATCTTTTGCCGGATTAGGGTAAACGATTATATTTTTTGTATTTAATACCTTTTCATTTAGTGCACTATTTATAGATGCTCTTCGTATGCACACATTCCATGTTTTTTGTTGTGTACTATCTTCTGAAACTACATTCCAACTGTAGCTTCCATTATTTACGTTAATTGTTTTTTGTGTACCAATGTTAGATTGTGCACCAGCATATAATTCCATTTTAAGTAATGCACTATCCGGTGCATTATGCGGAATAACGAAATAATAGGTTTTGTGTTCAAAGTCTAATATTGTACTATCTGCAAAAGCTGAACTTAATGTAACATTCCACGCATTAGCATTTCCAATCATAATTCCATCGGCACTTGGTGCTCCCAATCGTTTTACTTGGCTATCATTTAAAACATAATTACGGGTTTGCAGTGCGCTTATATACATAGTACCGGTTTCATTATCGTCATCTGTAAATAATAAAAAACCTTGATCATCGCCTGAGCGCGAGCTGTTCCAAACATCCCAACGGCTGCCTTCAATTATATTTTCGCCTATAAAATCGCCATTTAAGTATTTACGTATTTTGCCATTCTTGCTATCTACTGTAAAACATACCCTATACCAAGTATTTGTATCTATATAACCATGATAAACATCCAATGTACCAATCTGTCCATCATAACTAATAAATATATCAGCATCGTTTAAGTTTTTTGAACTTGTTTGAAATAAAGCGATATATTTTTGTGCTGATTCAGGAGGAAGCAAAATATCCATAATAATTGAATAAGAGCCATCACTAATTCCATCGTCTTCAATTCTAAAATTGGGATGAACCAATAAGCCATTTAAAGTATCAAATGCGGGCATTCGTGCTACAACTTTATTTACTCCATTAATTAGCGGCAGATTAAATGCAGAGCAAGAATCATAAGTAGGTGAAAACTGAGGTAAAGTGTTTTGATAAACATAAGGACGTATCTGCCCACCGATATGTGTTGATTGTAAATTACCGTTAAATAACCAATTCCCTGTTGTTAACGAATCAAAAGAGTTGGCTCCGGGAATATTATTACACAAGTATCTGTATGCATCCCAAGGTCTATCGGTTTCAATTCCATCAATACCATTATTTACTCTGTCAAGCATAAGAGCATTGTCATTTAATGTAAATCCCCAGATTATAGCACCTGCATTGTGAACATTGGTTTTAAATGTATTCCAGTTGCTATCTAATATTTTGCTTGATGATACTTCAAATGCTATACACCCTAACGACACACACTGCGAAAAAAACAATGGATCATTTACTTCAACCGGGAGGTTTCCTGATTTGTACCAAACCCAAGGGGTTTGAGGTAGTAATGCTCTGAATTCTTGTGCTTTTACAATTGTTGAAATAGAAGGTAAGAAACGGTTTGGAGCAACTTGAGCTTCATCCATTGCTTCTTTTAATTTGGCATAATCGGTGTTTTTCATATCTAAATACAAAAAAGCATCATATTTTTCAGCAATTTTTAATGCATCTACCAATGTTGGAATTTTTGTACCTTTAAATTGTTCACCTTTCCAACTTCCGGCATCCAATAGTTGTAATGTAGCTAATGAATGTTCTGAAATATTACCTGTTCCATTTGTTGTTCTATAT
>JACFNJ010000349.1 GCA_019454865.1 Bacteroidia bacterium | reverse complement strand
CCGAATAACTTCAGCGCCAAATCTTGCAATATCATATTTGCTTGTTAGGCTTGTCGCCATTTCAACATAACAACAGGACAGCCCGAAGTTAAAAGGCCATAATGAGTTTTTTCTTCCCCAGGCAATCAAATTCTGCAGATTACAGAGCACAACAGTTTTCTGAACAGCTTCCTCAAATGAACTTGTGCCGCTGACCGTTTTAGTTTGATCGGATGATTTAGTTAACCACCATTTCATAAATGCTTAACCTTTTAATTTTTCAAATGCTGATAATATTTTTTTACCCTGCGGGCCGAAATCAAGTGCGCCGAGTCGCCACACATAAATAAGTACGGCAATAATAATTCCAATAAATATTAATACACCAATGTAGCCGTTCCACCCAACATCGCGAAAAGCAACTGCCCATGCAAAGATAAAAATGGCTTCAAGATCAAAAATTACGAAAAACATTGCGGCGATATAGAAATGTGCAGAAAACCTGATACGGGCGCTGCCGGTGGGCGTAATACCTGATTCGAAAGGAACGTCGGTAGAAGGCTCTTTGTGACGCTCACCAAGAAAATAAGATATAATCAGTATTCCAATTACTAAAGAAACTACTGCTACAGTATATAATAGTAAAGGCCAGAGAGTGATTGGTTCAATAAAATTAGACAATTATTTACTCCCAAAAACAGATTAAGAAATTCTAATGATAATATTTTTTATAGCCCTTATATGGTAAAGTTTATAATGAAACAAAATAAAAATTTTCTCGCATCAATTTACGAAAGAATATACTCACTATCCTGGCTCGAAAATAAGACTACAAAAAATAGTTTAAGTACAGATATTACAACACGATATGGCTATAAAACCATTTTCATCGTTTCTGGGTGTTGCAAATGCAACATGATGACTGTTTTTATAATTTTAATATTCATAAAGGGAATTATTATTTATAAAAATCTTTTTTGATGCTATACATTAGCTATTAAATCGAAGTATTCGTCATCTTCATTTTTGCCGCCGTAGCCTTTACCAATTGTTTTATACGTTTCTACAAATTCAATTCGTTCAATCCATTTTACCATTTTATAACCTAACTGATTTTCTACACGTAGCCTTAAAGGAGCCCCATGTACTTCAGAGAGCAACTCATAATTCATTTCCCACGCCAGTATCGATGCGGGTTTCAGACAATTATCCAGAGTGATTGTATCGTAGTACATGCCGCCATAC
>JACFNJ010000083.1 GCA_019454865.1 Bacteroidia bacterium | reverse complement strand
GGGTACATGTCTCGTGTGGGATTTATAATGGATAGAATAATGCGTCCGTTTGGTATGAATGGCAAGAGTGTTGTTCCGCTAATAAGTGGGATGGCATGTGCAGTACCAAGTATAATGGCAAGTAGAAGCATTGAAAACACAAAAGAACGATTAATTACTATTATAGTTACACCGCTAATGAGTTGTTCTGCACGCTTGCCGGTTTATACACTGCTTATAAGTATGATGATACCTGCTACAGCCAAATGGGGAGTATTTAATGTACATGGAGTTGTACTGATGATAATGTACCTGCTTGGGTTTATTGCTGCATTGGGTAGTGCCGCTGTTTTTAAATTAGTAATAAAACCACAAGGATCTAATTATTTTATCTTGGAACTGCCGGGATATAAGCTACCGGTATGGAATAATTTGATGATAACCTTGTACGAAAAAGGAAAAGCATTTGTAGTGGGTGCTGGTAAAATTATAGTAGCAGTATCTATTGTATTATGGGTAATTGCATCGTATGGGCCTATTGAAAAGATGAACAGCATTGAATTGAAATATGAGCAAGCAGCCAAACAACCAAATGCAAATATTGAAGAATTGGAATCACAAAAAAGTGCCGAGAAACTTGAAGCAAGCTATGCGGGTATTTTTGGACAATGGATAGAGCCTGCGATCAAACCAATTGGGTTTGATTGGAAAATTGGAATAGCACTTATTACTTCTTTGGCTGCTCGTGAAGTATTTGTTGGCACCATGAGTACCATTTATAGTGTTGGTGGAGGTGATTCTGCTGACGATTTGGATGCAATTCGACTGAAAATGGCAAATGAAAAAGATGCTAACGGTATCGCATTATATTCTACCGCTACCATACTTTCGTTAATGGTGTTTTATGCTTTTGCTATGCAATGCATGAGTACATTATCCATAGTGCATACAGAAACTAAAACGTGGAAATGGCCGATAATTCAGTTTATCTACATGACCGGATTGGCTTATATAAGCAGCTTAATTGTATATCATCTGTTCAAGTAATTGACAAAAAAAGCTGTTAGGGTTTTCTAACAGCTTTAACTAATTTTCTTAGTACATATTATTATAAATGAATACACTCGCCATAGGCTTGTGCTGTGGCTTCCATTACAGCTTCACTCATTGTAGGATGCGGGTGCACCGTTTTTATTATTTCCATGCCGGTAGTCTCTAATTTGCGTGCAGCCACTACTTCTGCTATCATTTCAGTAACATTCGCACCCACCATGTGAGCACCTAAAAACTCACCATACTTGGCATCAAAAATTACTTTAACAAAACCTTCTTTGGCTCCTGCTGCACTTGCCTTGCCGCTTGCTGAAAATGGGAACTTGCCTACTTTAATTTGATAACCTGCTTCTTTTGCTGCCTTTTCGGTATAACCAACTGAAGCTACTTCCGGTGTGCAATATGTACATCCCGGTATGTTGTTGTAATTTAATGCTTCAGGATGATGACCTGCAATTTTTTCAACACAAATTATTCCTTCGGCACTTGCTACGTGTGCCAATGCAGGACCTTTTACAATATCACCAATTGCATACACACCTTTGATGTTAGTTGCATAAAAATCATCTACCAATACTTTTCCCTTTTCGTGTTTTACACCTACGGTTTCTAATCCTAAATTTTCTAAATTGGTTTGAATACCAACAGCTGATAATACAATATCTGCCTCTAGTTCTTGAATTCCGGTTTTAGTTTTTACTTTTACCTTACAGCCGGTCCCTTTGGTATCAACCGATTCAACAGAAGATTCTGTCATAATTTCTATACCCGATTTTTTGAATGCTTTAGCTACTTCTTTTGAAACATCTTCATCCTCTATCGGCAAAATATTTGGCATAAACTCCACTATAGTAACTTTAGTGCCCATAGCATGATAAAAATATGCAAACTCGCATCCAATAGCTCCACTACCCATTACAATCATTGATTTAGGCTGGCTTGCCAACGACATTGCTTCACGATACCCAATTACTTTTTTACCATCAATTTTCACATTAGGTAATTCACGACTTCTTGCACCTGTTGCCAATATAATAGATTTTGCCTCATAGGTTTTTTTTGCGCCTGCTGCATCTGTTACTTCTACCTTGCTTGCTGCTATTAATTTACCTGTACCGTTTATTACATCTATCTTGTTTTTCTTTAATAAAAAAGCAATTCCTTTGCTCATTCCTTCGGCTACACCTCTGCTTCTTTTAATTACTGCACCAAAATCATGGCTTGCATCTTTTACAGAAATTCCATAATCAGTTGCATGTTTTATGTATTCAAAAACTTGTGCCGATTTTAAAAGTGCTTTGGTAGGAATACATCCCCAATTTAAACATATACCGCCTAAGTTTTCACGTTCAACAATTGCTGTTTTAAGCCCCAATTGGCTTGCTCGGATAGCAGCAACATAACCACCGGGTCCGCTGCCAATAACTATTAAATCGTAATTCATTGCTTTTTCAAATTTTGGTGCAAAATACCCATTTATTTTAATAATGAAATGTATTTTTCAGGGATAAATAAAAACCATGAATGGAGAAAATTAACCGAATACATATAAAAAATGCAAATCCGTTTATATTCGTAACCATATTTTTTTAAAAAATGAATAAGCAGGAATTACTAAAGAAGTGTTTGCCTCACATCGTTGCCATCGGAGTTATTATAATTTTGATGTCGGCTTATTTTTTTCCGTTATTAAGTGGCAAGGCACTTAAGCAACACGATGTAATGCAATGGAGAGCCTCGTATGAAGAGATTGCCAAGTTTGAGAAAACATCAGGTGAAAGAACCTATTGGACAAACAGCATGTTTTCCGGTATGCCTTCCTATTTAATTGGTGCCACTTATCTTTATAATGCTTCAAACGAAATTTATTTTACCGTAACCAAAATATTTGGCAACCCAATGGAAACCATATTGTGGTTATACATTTGTTTTTATGTTTTACTGATAGTTTTTGATGTGAGCCCTTGGTTTGCAATTATTGGGGCAATAGCATTTACATTTAGTACATTTAATTTTATAAATATTGATGCCGGACATGCCGGAAAAGGAAATGCAATTGCATTAATGCCTTTAGTATTGGCAGGAATTAAACTTACATTAGGCAATAAGAAAATTATTGGAGCATTGCTTACCGGTATAGCACTTTCGCTGCAGCTTGCAGCCGGACACTTACAAATTACTTATTATTTATTGTTTATCATATTGGCTTGGATGATTGCTGAAACCATCTTAGCATTTAAAAACAAAACTGTTCCTAATCTTATAAAAACAGCCGGTTTCCTTATAGTAGCAGCAGCGTTAGGAATTGGAATAAACATTACAAACTTGCTTGTAACAGAAGAGTATGGCAAGTATAGCATCCGTTCGCAGTCAGAACTTACTGCAAAAACAGAAAATTCAAATGCAGTGGAAACCAAATCAACCGGGCTAGACAAAGATTATGCACTGCAATGGAGCAATGGCGTAACCGAACCTTTTACCTTGCTTATTCCAAACTTTTTTGGAGGCAGCAATGTAGGCGATAAACATACACAAGAAATTCTTACTAAATCATTCAAATCAGACCCACAATTGGCGCCACAAGCAAAACAAATAGCGCAAGGCATACCATCTTATTTTGGCGAACAACCTTTTACTGCAGGACCAATTTATTATGGTGCTATTATTTGTTTTCTGTTTGTACTCGGAATGTTTGTGGTAAAAGGTGCAGAACGTTGGTGGATTTTTGGAATTTCTGTTTTAGCAATTTTTCTTTCTATGGGAAAAAACTTTATGAGCTTAACAGACATCTTCTTTTACCATTTTCCGCTTTACAATAAATTTCGTTCTGTAACTTTTATTTTAGCAATAGCACAAACAACTTTTCCTTTGTTAGCATTATTTGCCATACGCGATATTATTAACAAAAAAATTCCATTAGCCAAACTTAAAAAATATGTTTTATATAGTTTAGCAATAACGGGTGGTTTGTGTTTAATTTTTGTATTAATGCCTTCATTTTTTTCTGTTGAATCGGAGGTTTTAGATGCACAACTGAAACAATACAACCTGCCAATGGATGCAATATATGAAGCACGTGCTACGGTAAGACAAATGGACGCATTGCGCAGTTTGTTTTTTATACTTTTAGCTGCAGGTACATTGTGGATGTTTATTATTGGTAAGCTTAAGCAAGAATTTTTTGCACTTATACTTGGCTTACTTGTTTTGGTTGATTTGTGGGGTGTAGATAAGCGATATGTGAACGATGAAGATTATGAAAGAAAGAAGAAATCAGAAACTATCGTTGAAAAAACACCTGCTGATGAAATGATACTTCAGGATAAAGACCCACACTATCGAGTGTATAACACTACTCAGCGACTTGATCAAGATGCATTAACATCCTATTACCACAAATCAATTGGAGGATATCATGGTGCTAAAATGCGCAGATACCAAGAAGTAATTGACATTTTAAATAAACAATTGGCATCAACCCAAAATTTATTAAATCCGGTAAATAATGAAATATATGCCATGCTTAATGTAAAATATTTTATAGGTGCTGATAGTGCCAACCGATTATTTGCTCAGCTAAATCCATCAGCTAATGGTAATGCTTGGTTTGTTAAAAATTATGTGCTGGTTGATAATGCTGATGCAGAATATGCAGCAATACAAGCTTTCAACTCAAAAGAAACTTGCTATATTGACAAACGTTTTGCTGATGATGTTAAAGGTGTGGAAATAAAACCGGATAGCAGCGCTACTATTAAACTTACTTTGTATCAACCCAACAAATTAGTGTACGAAAGCACAACAAGTAGTCCGCAAATAGCTGTGTTTAGCGAAGTGTTTTACGATAAGGGCTGGAATGCATACATTGACGGTAATTTAGTTAATCATTTCCGTTGCGATTATATATTACGTGGACTTAAAATACCGGAAGGCAAACACAGTATTGAATTTAAGTTTGAACCTAAAGCTGTACAAACCGGACAGCAAATAAGCCTTGTATCAAGTATTTTGCTCTATGGTGGTTTGGTATTGGTGCTTTTATTTAACATTTTTAAACGACCAAAAACGAGTAACTAACAAATGTTGACTGCTGTTCTATTGCTTATATATAATTTGCTTGTTGCATTTTGGATAGGACTTGCATTCAATAAATTTTTTACCAAACAATTAGGCGTTAATAACTCCTTTTTTCACCCAACTATTTTAGTACTTATCGGATGGTTTGTGCTTGGCGTTTTTCTCCAAATCTTTCATTTGTTTCATGCCATTGATGAAATTGCACATATTATTGTTTGGAGTTTTATAGTTGTTTCTTTACTGATATACAAAAAATCAATTATTAAAGATGCAATAGCCAGTTTGCACCAAATAACCACACTACAACACATTGTTGTAGGAATTGGGTTACTAATTATAGTGCTTATAAACATTGTGCAGCGCAAAGCCTATGGCGATATAGCCGACTACCATTTACAAGCCATACGATGGGCAGAAGAATATGCACTGGTTCCGGGTGTTGGAAATATACGCAGGCAGTTAGGAAACAACAGCAGTTGGTTTTTGTTAAATGCTTTTTCCGGATTTCATTTCCTGGGATTGCGTTCAGTATATACAATTAATGCCGGATTGGTAATTATGGTTGGATTGTTTGTAACACCACATCTTAAGCAGCATTTTTGGTTACGTAATGTTGTGCTGCTTGGGTATTTTGCTATTGTTGCTACTCGCAAATATACCGGAGCTGTTACCAACGATTTGATTATTACTTCCAGTATTGTTTTACTATTTTCATGGTTTACTGATAATATGGATGAATCTGTTAAAGTAAAACCAGCTTTTATTTGGATGATTATTTTATCCGTATCATTAGTAACTTATAAGCTTAGTGCGCTGCCAATGGTCTTGTTTGGCGCAGGAGTGTTGTATTATTTAATACGAAACAAATTTATAACATTACGCAATATTCTTGTTTCATCAGCAGTATTAACATTGGTTTTTATCCCTTGGTTAATTACTAATGTTATTCAAACCGGATATCTATTATTTCCAGCAACGGCTACCAATTGGTTTAATGTAGATTGGCAGATGCGACCCGAAATCTTGAAATTTGAAGTAGATGCAAATTTAGCCTATGCCCGAGCGCCAAAAGTAGATACCGAAACAGCCTATAACTTTACATTTTCGCAATGGTTGCCACATTGGGTAGATAGTTTAGATGGATTCAGTATCTTTCTAATTGCAGGTTGTTTATTTTTTCTTCTTGCATTATTTGTTATTGTTTTAATAAACAAATCGTTTCAGAAATCATTTTTATCCAAATATTATTTAGTATTAGTGCTTACAATTATAGTAGCATTAGTGCTTTGGTTTACACATGGTCCGGCACCGCGCTTTGTATTTGGTTATTTTATTTTTACTATTGCTATGGGCGTTGCGGTTGTAAACAGTTCATTTTTACATAATCTCTTACACAACCGGCTTCGATTGTATTCCATTTTTATTGTATATTTAATAATGGGATTTAGTATTTTTAATTGGATATCAACTACACCAATTTCCACTTTATATCAGCCTTTACCTTATTATGAACCCAAACTTACAAGATTTGAAGTAAGTGGAGGCTCACTGTGGGTGCCTGCAAATAATGATCCCTGCTGGGATGCAGAGCTACCTTGTACCAACCAACCGGATTCGTTAATTCAGTTTAGAGGAACCTCGCTACAAGATGGATTTAGAATAAAAAAATAATACACAAAAACAGTTTTGTTGTTTTTGAATTAGATTATAATTTGCACACACTTTTTAATACAAACATGGCAACGGAAAAAATCTTAGTAATCGGCTCACAAGGGCAAATCGGATTAGAACTTACACAAGAACTTCGAACAATTTTTGGCGAAAACAATGTAATAGCAAGTGATGTAAAATTGCCTGAAATAGACAATGGGTTATTTGAGATTTTGGATGTAATGGATAAAAACCGACTTAATGAGGTTTTTAAGAAACATGGCGTTACACAAGTTTATTTGTTAGCTGCATTGCTTTCGGCTACTGCCGAAAAAAATCCTCGTTTTGCGTGGGATTTAAACATGGAAGGATTGTTTAACGTATTGAATGCGGCTAAAGAAGGAATAATAAAAAAAGTATATTGGCCAAGTTCAATTGCCGTTTTCGGGCCAACAACGCCAAAGCAACAAACACCGCAATACACAGTAATGGAACCGAATACTATTTATGGTATTAGTAAACTTGCCGGTGAACGTTATTGTGAATACTATCATCAAAAATTTGGTGTTGATGTAAGAAGCATCCGTTATCCGGGTTTAATTGGATACAAATCGGCACCAGGTGGCGGCACTACTGATTATGCCGTACATATATACCATGAAGCTATTAAAAACAAAGCATATACCTCGTTTTTGAATGCAGAAACAGAATTGCCAATGATGTATATGCCTGATGCGCTTCAAGCTACAATTGGATTAATGGAGGCAGCTGCTGATAAAGTTAAAATCAGAAGCAGCTACAATGTTGCAGGTATGAGTTTTAATCCGGAACAAATTGCGGCAGCTATTCGTAAGCATATTCCTGAATTTAAGATTGACTATAATCCCGATTTTCGTCAAGCTATTGCTGATAGCTGGCCCCAAAGTATAAACGACAGTTTTGCAAAAGAACACTGGGGATGGCAACCTAAATTTAATTTAGAAACGATGACGGAAGACATGCTTAATAATTTAAAAGGTCACTAATTGAAGTAATAAAAAAATTAGTGCTTCATTAGATTTATTTCTCCCATAGGAAACGGATCCATGAAGTGCATTTGCCTTACTTCAATTTGAAGCGTATTGGCTTGTTTAATTGGTTTAATCCAAAATTCAATTTTTTTGTTTACCAACGGATCATTCGAAGTTAACTTTCCTATCATTCCACAATCAATCGTGTAAATAATTCCTTTGTTCTCCGTATTTCCGGGATTTAATTGCACTTTAAGATTTTTCAATTCAATATCTCCAATTTTACAAAACGCAATCCCTTGTTTCTGTATATTAATTTGAATGGGAATTGTTATTGGAGTAAACGTATAATCCATAAATCCATTTTTTGTTCTAACCTTTAGTGTGGCACTAGCATTTGACCACTGCCCAACATAACTATCTTTAATTTCTGTGTTCTTTTTAACAATAAAGCTGCTAACTATTAAAATAACAACTAAAGTGCTTAATAAGATTAATGGGTTGATTTTTTTAGTATTCATGTTTAATAATTTTGAATTACAAAACTGAAATAAAAAACGAATACCATTGATTAACCTGGGTTAATTAATTCATCTATATTTTTTCCGAATTCTGCTCAAAGATTGGGGTTGAATACCAATATATGATGCAATCATATATTGTGGGATACGTTGTGTTAAATCAGAATAACACCTCACAAAATGCCTATATCTCTCTTCCTGATTTTGCATATAAATTGCCATAATTTGTTTAACCATTACATCAAACCGGTGTTCCAAAATTATTCTGCCCATTAGGTTTCCATATTCCGTATTTGAATAAATATATTGAAGTTCAGGATATGTAATGGTTAATAACTCGCAATCTTCAATTGCTTGTATGTTTTGGATAGAGGTTGATTGTGAATTGAAGCTTTGGTAATCGGAAACAAACTCATTTTCCTTTGTAAACTCAAACGTAGCTTCATTATCGTTTTTATAAACAAAATAACGTACAATTCCTTTGCATAAAAAACCAACTAACTTACATGTTTCATTCTCCTTTAAAAAATAGTCTCCCTTTTTTAGTTGCATTGGTTTAAAACGTTCACAAATTATTTTTTGATCTTGCTTATTAATTGGTGCAATCTGCAAAAGCAAATCTATTAGCTGGTTATACATATTTAAAAAACTTTAGAGAATACTATTTTAAATTTATATTCATTTGTTAAACAAACGTAATAAAATACTCAATAACTACCCCTTTGGATAATTTGTTTGGAATTTAATAGCGCTTATGAAAAGCAAGCAAACCCAATAAAGTAATACTATTTTTTACTTTTACTTGTGTATTGTTCGTGCGCATCTTTATGTGCTTTTTTAACTTGGTCAGCTAATGATTTCGGTTCAATTACTTTCATGTTGTTGCCAAATGAAAGTAATTCCATAATTAAATCGTGTGTCAAACAAAGTTTGAGTTTTATTCTCGTTTCTTTGTCGTTGTCCACTAAAACCTGTTGTGTTTCGTGTAACGGCAATGTCTTGATGTATTTGCCTTGAAATGGATCAAACGATAGAATAATGTCTTGCGGTTCTTCGTCATTTGGACTGATAATGCCAAAGCAATAACGATAACTTTGTTCAATGCTGTAATTGTCGGGATATTGATAATGTTGCGTTGTGATTTCGAGATTTGTCAAGCGGTCAAGAGCAAAACTTTTGATGTTGTTGTCTTTGCTGTCTTTTGCCAATACATACCAACGATTTTTAAATTCTTTCAAGGCAAAAGGCTCTACTAAACGTTGGCTTAATTCTTCTGCCCAAAATTTCTGATAAGTGAATTTGATTTTAAGTTTATTCTTAATTGCGTGAAGTAAACCGTATAAATTTTCCGTTCCTTGTGGTCTGCGTTTTTCCAAGAGAATAAAAGGTGTCAAGTCTTGTGCAAGGTTTAACGAATTGAACATATCAAAGGCTTCAATCATTCTTTGGAAGTTCATATTTTCTGTTTCGCTTTGGCTGATGTAATAACCTTTGTTTGTTTTTGAATACTCAATGTCAATTCCAAAAACGTTTCTAATTTCCTTTATATCACGTTGAAGTGTCCGCTTTGAAAAACCAACATTCAGCGTGTCATCTTGCATTTGCAAAAAATCAAATTGGTTGTCAATGTATGTTTGTAATTCCTCGTAAGTTGAATAAGGTTTTACTTTTAGCTTTTTTAAGATTAGCAAGTATCTTGATATGTAGCCTCGTTTTGACATTGGTTTAGCAGTTGTTGTAATGTCTTGTTAGCAAATCAATCATTTCGTCTTGGTGTTTTCTGATGTTTTCAGTTTCCCAACTATTTATGTCTTGTGATGAATAGACTTTTGCTAA
>JACFNJ010000082.1 GCA_019454865.1 Bacteroidia bacterium | reverse complement strand
ACCTAATCCGTTTGAATTAGAAAAGTTTCTTCGGTTTTGGATGCATAAAAATAACGTATCTACACGCAGCATGGAATTTACAGTGCTAAAGCGAATACATCATTTTCCAACACATTTTGAACCCGATTATTTACAAAAACAAGTAAATTTACCTTGGATTACTGAGGGTAAAGCAAGCTTTAAACAAAACGTGTATTCCTATATCCCTATTGATTCTGTTGAAAATCAGGAAAAATAAATACACAAAATATTTGTAATCTGTATTAAATAATTACCTTTGCATGCTTTTTTAAGCGAAAGGAGAATTAATTAATTGACAAAAAACAACACAATTCAACACGAAGCTCCCAATGCAGATTTTGATTGGAGCATGGACAATGCCGGATTTGGCAACTACTCTAAAGAAGAAAGATCATCATTAGAGGGTCTTTACGAACAAACTCTAAGCTCAATTACTGAGAAAGAAATTGTAAAAGGTACCGTAGTAGGTTTTACCGAAAAAGAAGTGGTACTAAACATTGGCTTCAAATCGGATGGTTTGATAGCTAGAACTGAATTTCGCGATTTACCCGATTTAAAAGTTGGGGATGTTGTAGAAGTATTGTTAGAAAACAAAGAAGACGCTTTAGGTCAGCTTGTTTTATCTCGTAAAAAAGCAATAAGTGAACGCGCTTGGGATAACATTTTGCAATGCTTTGAAAATGACGAAATCGTTAACGGTTATGTAAAATCACGTACCAAAGGCGGTTTAGTTGTTGAATTATTTAGTATTGATACCTTTTTACCGGGTTCGCAAATTGATACTAAACCAATTAAAGATTACGATGTGTATGTAGGACAAACCATGCCATTTAAAGTTGTAAAAGTTAATCACCAATTTAAAAATGTGGTTATCTCACACAAAGTATTGATTGAAGAGGATATTGAAAAACAAAAATCAGACATCTTATCTAAATTAGAAAAAGGACAAGTATTAGAAGGTGTGGTTAAAAACATGACTTCATTTGGTGTGTTCATTGATTTGGGTGGTGTTGATGGATTGTTGCATATTACCGATATTTCTTGGGGACGTATTAACCATCCGGAAGAAGTATTGCAATTAGAACAAAAAATTAATGTTGTTGTGCTTGATTTTGATGATGAGAAAAAACGCATCAGCTTAGGCTTAAAACAACTTTCTTCTCATCCTTGGGATGGTATGGCTGACTCATTAGTAGTTGGTGCTACTGTTAAAGGTAAAATAGTAAACATTGCAGATTACGGTGCATTCCTTGAAATTGCTCCTGGAGTTGAAGGTTTAATTCACGTGAGTGAAATGAGCTGGAGCCAACACTTACGTAGCCCGCAAGACTTTATGAAATTGGGTGATGAAGTAGAAGCTGTTATATTAACTTTAGAAAAAGAAGAGCGCAAAATGTCGCTTGGTATTAAGCAATTAAAAGCTGATCCTTGGGTTAATATCAATGAAAAATATCCTGTTGGTTCACGCCACAAAGGTATTGTTCGTAATATGACTAATTACGGTTTATTTGTTGAACTTGAAGAAGGTGTAGATGGATTGGTTCACGTTAGTGATTTAAGTTGGACAAAGAAAATTAAGCATCCTGCTGAGTTTGTGAAGAAAGATCAAGAATTGGATGTAATTGTAATGGAAGTAGATCTTGAAAATCGCAGATTAAGCTTAGGTCATAAACAATTAGACGAAAACCCTTGGGATACTTTTGAAACTATATTTACTGTTGGTTCTATTCACGAAGGTACTGTGTTAAAAACAGAAGACAAGAGCGCAACTATTGCTTTGCCGTATGGTGTAGAAGGTTATGCTCCAATTAAACAACTTCAACGCGAAGACAAAACCACTGCTAAAGAAGACGAAGTACTTGAGTTTAAAGTTACCGAGTTTAATAAAGAAAACAAACGTATCGTAGTTTCTCATACTGCAATTTGGAAAGCAGATGCTGCCGAGGAGAAAAAAGCAGAAGAGAAAAAACGTACCGATGAGAAAGAAAAAGCTACCAAAACTGCTAAGAAAATAAATGAAAGCAACGAGAAATCAACTTTTGCTGATGTAGAAGGATTAGCAGCATTGAAAGCACAATTAGAAAAGAAAGACTAATAATTAGTTGATATCATTTAAAATCCCGACCCGCAAGTCGGGATTTTTTTTGCATTAAGTTATTGCAGTAATATTTATTTTTGACGATATGAATTATTGGTTAGTTAAATCAGAACCCTACAAATACAGCTGGGAGCAATTTAAAAAGGATAAAAGAACAATATGGGATGGTGTGCGAAATTACCAAGCAAGAAACAATCTGAAGGCAATGAAAAAAGGCGATTTGGTAATGTGGTACCATAGCAATGAAGGCAAAGAAGTAGTAGGTATTGCCAAGGTTGTTAAAGAGTATTATCAGGACCCAACCACAACGGATACCAATTGGGTGGTAGTGGATTTAGCTCCTTTTCAAAAACTAAAAAAGAGTGTTACACTTGAACAAATGAAAGCCGATAAACGTCTTCAAAATATCGCACTAATCCGTCAAGGACGACTAAGTGTAAGTAGTCTTACCGCTGAAGAGTTTGATGTTATCTTGGAGTTGGCTGAATCAAACTAAAAAATGTAAATACTTATTCCGATATTTGAACCCAATCAAATTGTAAAAGCAAACCGCATAACCAATACAATGAATGCAAGAACTATTTTGGAAAAGAAACAATTAGACATAACAATAGACAGGTTGTGTTTTGAATTAATTGAAAAGCATGGCGACTTTTCCAATACTGCAATTATCGGATTACAGCCCCGTGGAATTTTCTTATCGCGCAAAATACATCAACGCATTGCTGAGATAACTAAATCAACAAACATATTATACGGTGAGTTGGATATTTCATTTTACAGGGATGATTTTAGAAGAGGAAACGAACAGATTATTCCAAGCGAAATGAACATTAATTTTACTGTACAAGATAAAAATATTGTAATAATTGATGATGTGTTGTACACCGGTCGCTCTATACGTAGCGCATTGGATGCACTAACCGATTTTGGCAGACCAAAAACAGTTGAGCTATTGGTATTGGTTGATAGAAGGTACAGCAGGCATTTGCCTATACAGCCTGATTATACAGGTATAGCAGTAGATACAAGGGCAAATGATAAAGTAAAAGTAGAGTGGAAAGAAAATGCCAAAAACGATAATGTACACATCATCACTAATCAATCCTAAAAACCAATAATTGCACAACATAAAATGAGCAAACAATTCAGTCAATCGCACCTGTTAGGAATCAAAGACATTACTCGTAAGGATATTGAATTAGTTTTTGAAACAGCAGATAATTTTAAAGCAATTATTAATCGTCCCATAAAGAAAGTACCCTCACTTCGAGATGTAACAATTGCGAATGTGTTTTTTGAAAACTCAACACGTACACGCATATCATTTGAGTTGGCACAAAAACGTTTGAGTGCAGATATTGTTAACTTTTCAGCTTCATCTTCATCCGTTTCAAAAGGCGAAACATTGATAGATACGGTTAACAATATTTTGGCAATGAAAGTAGATATGGTAGTAATGCGCCACCCTGCACCGGGTGCATGTATGTTTTTGGCCAAACACGTAAAAGCAAGTATAATAAATGCAGGAGACGGCACACATGAACACCCGACACAAGCTATTTTAGATGCTTATTCCATTCGCGAAAAATTAAAAGAAGTAGGAGGCAAGAAGGTTGTAATTGTTGGAGATATTACACATTCACGAGTTGCACTTTCTAATATTTATTGTTTGCAAAAATTAGGTGCTGAAGTAATGGTTTGCGGCCCATCCACACTTATACCAAAACATATTGAAACATTGGGTGTAAAAGTAGAGCATGATTTGATGAAAGCATTGCAATGGTGTGATGTAGCTAATATGTTGCGCATACAAATGGAACGTCAGGATATTAAGTATTTCCCAAGCCTGCGTGAATATAGTATGCTTTTTGGATTAGATAAAGCCAAGTTGGATAGATTAAATAAAGAAATTGTAATTATGCATCCCGGACCAATAAATAGAGGAGTGGAAATTACAAGCGATGTAGCCGATAGCAAGCACAGCATAATTTTAGATCAGGTAGAAAACGGTGTTGCAACACGCATGGCAGTATTGTATTTACTTGCCGGAAAGCAAGACTAATTGCCTTTAGGTTTATAGGGATTGAAATAGTGGAGGTATTTTGTGTTTAAAAAATCTTCCCCGGATTAAGCAATCCTTTGGGGTCAAACACTTGTTTTATTTTTCGCATAATTTCCAATTGTATTTCAGGCATAACAATATTCATGTATTGCTTTTGCACCAAGCCAATGCCATGTTCTCCGCTAATTGTTCCTTTTAGTTCTTTACACAACGTAAATATTTCGCGTATTGCATTTGGCAATTGGTTGTTCCACATTTCATCTGTCATGTTATCTTTTAATATGTTTACGTGCATATTGCCATCGCCAGCATGTCCGTAGCATACGGTTCTAAAGCCATATTTTTTTTCAATAGTTTTTACTCCACGGTATAATGTAGGTAAAGCTGCTCGCGGCACAACGGTGTCTTCTTCTTTGTATTCGTTGTTGTGCTTGGTAGCAGCACCTATCATTCTTCGCAGTTTCCAAAAGTATTCCTTTTCGTCAGCAGATTGAGCCAGCAGTACTTCTATGCTTTGGTATTTATCCAATACTTCATTAATGCGCTCACATGCATTCATCAAGGTTTCCGTATCATTGCCATCTACTTCTATTAGCAAGTATGCTTCTACATTTTGTTTGCACTCAAATGCAATATCCATAACCTTGGCTGCTAATCGAAAACCTTCGGGCTCTACAAACTCGCAAGCACTTGGGCTGCATCCTGCTAAAAAAATTCCATTTACGGCTTCACAAGCTTTTTCGGGTGAAGCAAACGAAGCAAGCAGCAGAAATGTTTGCGTAGGATATGGAATAAGTTTAAATACAATTTTAGTAACAATGCCTAGTGTACCTTCGCTACCTATAAGTAAGTGCGTAAGGTTGTATCCGGTAGAGTATTTTAAGGTGTTTGCGCCTGTCCAAATTATCTCGCCTGTTGGTAATACTACTTCTAAATTTAAAACATAATCGCGTGTTGTGCCATACTTTAAGGCACGTGGTCCGCCACTTGCATGTGCAATGTTTCCACCCAAAAAGCAACTGCCTTTGCTTGCAGGGTCGGGCGGGTAAAACAAACCTTTTTCAATTACTGCATTTTGAAATTCTTCGTTAATTACACCCGGTTCAACTGTTGCCTGAAAATTGTGTTCATCAATTTCAATTATTTTATTGAAACGTTCCATGGATATAACAATGCCACCAAATACCGGCAATGCACCACCGCTTAAGCCTGTACCTGCACCGCGTGGTGTAAATGGAATATTATGCTCGTAACAAAATTTACAAATTGCCGATACTTCTTCCGGTGTTCCGGGTTTTACTACTACATCCGGTGTATAGCTTAAGTTTTCGGTAAAATCACGGGAGTATTTTTCTAAGTCATCTTTTCCGGTTGTGATAAACGGTGCACCAAGTATGGTTTGTAAAGTTTTTATTTGTGCTTCACTTACTTTGTTATATTGCATACTTCAAATATAAAAAGAGTGCAGTGTAGATTAAGTAATGAGTTATAAACACAATTAACCAAATACATTTGTTCACTTCAATTAATGTAAACATAAAATTATTTTAAAATTTGAGTTATGATAAAACGACTATTCCTATTTTTCATTATCGGTGCTTTAGTTACAGTTAGAAGCTATGCACAAAATTCCATTTCGCTTGAAGATATTTTTACAAAAAACACTTTTTCTTCAAAAGGTGTTTCCGGTTTTAAATCCATGAAAAATGGTGCGTATTATACTGCACAAGATAAAAACGAAAATATAATACGATACAGTTTTACTACCGGTAATACAGTAGATACACTGTTGTTTCAAAATGAAATTAATCTAAGCGGCTACAGTTACACGTTTAGTAACGATGAAAGTAAGTTATTGCTTCAAACAAATTTTAAGCATATTTATCGCCATTCGTATGCTGCCAATATTTATGTATATGATTTTTCAACCAAAAAGCTGACACAGCCTATTGCTGATGCTGTAATGCTTGCTGAATTTTCGCCTGATGGTAAATATTTAGCCTACGTAAAGGCAAATAATTTGTTTGTGTTCGATATTCAAAACAATACCGAAAGCCGGATTACAACAAATGGTGAGTTGAATAAAATAATTAATGGTTCAACCGATTGGGTGTATGAAGAAGAGTTTGCGTTATCCAAAGGATTTTATTGGAATGAACAAAGTACTGCTATTGCATTTTATACGTTTGATGAGTCGGAAGTAAAAGAGTTTTCAATGACCATGTATGGTAAGCTTTATCCGGATGAGTATAAATTTAAGTATCCTAAAGCCGGTGAAAGTAATTCAGTAATTACCATTCAGGTATATACATTAGCCGATAAGCAAGTGAAAAAAATAGATATTGGAGCCGAAACAGATATTTACATTCCACGTATTGCATGGACAAAAGATGCTAATAAACTAAGCATTCAACGTTTAAATCGCTTGCAAAATAAGTTGGAGATATTACTTGCAAATACTGAAACCGGTGCAACTAAAATTATTTATACCGAACAAAACAAAGCCTATATTGATGTACCGGAAATTACTTTTTTATCCGATAAAAAAAGCTTTTTAATAAATAGCGAAAAGAGTGGATGGAATCATTTGTATCATTATACCATTGACGGTAAATTAATTAAGCAAATAACCAAAGGTAACTGGGATGTAGATAATTTTTATGGTTACAATGAAAAGAGCAAAACGCTTTATGTAAGTACATCCGAAATTAGTTCAACCGAAAGATATGTTTATTCTGTAACCTTAGATGGTAAAGTGAAAAAACAACTCACACCTAAAAAAGGCTGGAATAGTGCAACCTTTAATGCAGATTTTACATATTTCTTATTAGCCAACTCATCCATCAATACACCACCGTATTATGCTTTATGTAATGCTACAGGTAATGAATTGCGGGTGCTTGAGGATAATGCATCGCTGATTGAAAAAATGAAGTCTTACTCCATTGCAAATGTTGAATTAACTACAACTGCAAATGCCTATAACGAACAGTTGAATTTATTTATAATGAAACCTAAAAACTTTGATGCAAGTAAAAAATATCCTGTTTTAATGTATGTATATGGCGGTCCGGGGCATCAGTTAGCAATTAATCGGTGGATGGGTGGAAACTATTTCTGGTATCAGTTGTTGGCTGATAAAGGGTATATTATTGTTTGCTTAGATGGGCGAGGCACAGGGTTTAAAGGCGAGGCATTTAAAAAATCAACATACATGCAATTGGGAAAATATGAAATAGAAGATCAGATTTATTTTGCAAAACAATTTGCTAAAAATAGTTGGGTTGATGCATCACGTATAGGTATTTGGGGATGGAGTTTTGGTGGATACATGGCAAGTTTGGGAATAAGCAAAGGTGCAGATGTGTTTAAAACAGCAATAGCTGTTGCTCCCGTAACCAACTGGCGGTATTATGATAATATTTACACCGAACGTTTTATGCGTACACCACAAGAAAATGGCGAGAGTTACGATAACAATTCACCAATCAATCATGTTGAAAAAATTAAAGGTAATTATTTAATCATACATGGTACTGCTGATGATAATGTGCATTTTCAGAATGCAGTAGAAATGGTAAATGCGATGATTAATAAAGGTGTGAAATTTGATAGTGAATTTTATCCAAATAAAAATCATGGAATAGGAGGCAGCAAAACCCGCTTGCATCTGTACGATAGAATGACCCGTTTTATTCTCGAAAAATTATAAGAACAAATTCAATTGTTTAAATTAAAAAGTAAATCTAAAATACAAAAACTGTGAAGCAATCAATTTGTACTTGCATAGTTCAACCTTAATAATAAATTGCATCTTTATTTAATAAATATATGAGTCAATCAAATACCGGACATCCAAAAGGGCTTTATGTACTTTTTGTTACTGAAATGTGGGAACGTTTTAGTTATTACGGCATGCGTGCCATTTTTGTATTATTTATGACCAAAGCTTTGTTGTTTGATAAGGCATTGGGTTCACAGATATACGGAAGTTACACCGGATTAGTTTATTTAACTCCACTACTTGGTGGCTACATGGCTGATAGATATTGGGGTAACAGAAAATCAATTATAGTAGGTGGTGTATTGATGGCAATCGGTCAGTTTTTTATGTTTTTGGCAGGTAGTTTTCATGCTGATTCAATAGCACCGATGTTAATGTTTATTGGTTTGGGCTTTTTAATTTTAGGAAATGGCTTCTTTAAACCAAATATTTCAACAATGGTAGGTCAGCTATATCCTCCTGGCGACAAGCGGGTAGATTCAGCATTTACAATTTTTTACATGGGCATTAATTTAGGTGCATTTATAGCACCTTTATTAGCGGGTTATCTAGGTGATACAGGCAATCCGGATGATTTTAAATGGGGATTTTTGGCTGCATGTATGGGAATGATATTAAGTGTGCTGTTATTTGTTACGCTTAAAAATAAATACATTGTAACACCTGAAGGCGAACAGATTGGGGCAAAACCTAACGTAATCAGAAAAGAGGAAGAAACAGTATCCGCTGATGGAGGAAGTAAGATAGATACCAAGCAAATTACAATTTGGGCAGGTGTATTTGTAGTACTATTTGGTTTGTTCTTTTATGTGCTTGATTTGGATTTAATTGGTACATTTATTTTTGCATTAACCATAGTTGCACCAGGGTTCATCATCTCTGACCCAACTTTAACAAAACACGAAAAGGATAAAATTTGGGTAATCTATATTGCCGCTTTCTTTGTTATTTTCTTTTGGGCAGCATTTGAGCAAGCAGGTGCATCACTTACATATTTTGCCGAAGAACAAACAGATAGAGACTTGTTTGGCACGGTAGTTCCGGCATCTTATTTTCAAAGTATAAATGCCGTAGCAATTGTAATTTTTGCTCCAATTTTTGTATGGCTTTGGGGCGGATTAAGCAAACGTAATTTAGAGCCTGCTTCACCATTTAAGCAATCCTTGGGATTATTTTTATTGGCAATAGGTTATTTGGTAATTGCCTTTGGAGTAAAAGGTATTGACCCAAGTACAAAAGTTTCAATGGGATGGTTATTAAGTTTATATACCATACATACTTTTGGTGAGTTGTGCTTATCGCCAATTGGTTTATCTATGGTTAATAAATTATCGCCTGCACGTTTAGCTTCGTTGTTAATGGGTGTTTGGTTTTTATCTACGGCATCTGCCAATAAATTTGCAGGTACATTAAGTTCATTGTATCCGGAGGAAGTAAAAATTGAACGTTCAATAAGCAACGAAACGGATGCTACACAAATGGACAAGTTAGCTGCATTTAAAATAGACGATGCGGTTTGGAATGCAGATCCAAAGGAGAACTCCAAATTAGCATTGGTATCCTTGCAAACTACCAAATCAATAGCAAATCCTAAAGCAGATAGTATTGTTTCCATAGAGCCATCAACAACTACAGCTGATGTAAGTAATTTCCATTTAAAGCTAATAAAAATTGCTAATAAAAACTTTGATCGTGCTGTATTAATTGATAATGGGAATAAATTGATAACACAAGAAACCACAGAACGTGTAGTAGATAAAGCTCCTGTGAAAGTAACTAAATTACAGATTTGGAACTTACACCCTGAAAAACCAAGTTTCTTGGGTTATAAAATTGAAAATCTTTACAACTTTTTCATGGTGTTTGTATTTATGGCAGGTGCCTCAGCAGTAATACTTTTCTTTTTAAGTAAAAAGCTTCTAAAAATGATGCACGGTGTAGTTTAATCGTGCAATATTATGTTTGAAAAAACGGCTGTTTAACGAAGTTAAACAGCCGTTTTTGATTAGTGATTAATACAATTATCCGTTTGAAAATGTAAACAGCATTTGCAACAAAGCTTTATCCATATTAGTAAGTTTTGGGGCAATGTCATTAGCTACAACTTTTGATGCCGGAGTTTGGAAATATAAAAACAATGGAATAAACAGCTCTTTTAT
>JACFNJ010000348.1 GCA_019454865.1 Bacteroidia bacterium | reverse complement strand
AGTATTTGCAAAAATTGTAAGCAGAAGGTTTAGCAAACTAATTGCCTACAACGTTTTCGGGCTTTGCGTTCGTTGGGGATTTCCAGCACTAAAGCCCATTTGAAAAACTAATTTTAATGATATGACAAAAGTAAATTTGAAAACCAAAAGCCCCAATGACGCAAAACCCGTGTTATCGGCTGCTTATGTGCGATGGCTTCCACGTTATTCATCAAATATGGAAGATGATGATATGGGTAGGTGGGCAAGAGTTGCGTATGCAGGAAAGTTTGATAATATTGGATTTTACAGAGGTAAAGTTTGCCGATGGGAAATTGCTTGGGTAAAAAAGTTGAATATAAAAGGAGAATTAAAATTTACAATTAGTTACCTATATCCATCAAACGGGAAACACTTATTTGATAATTTGGAAGATGCTCAAAAAGAAGTAGAGCAAACTTTCCGATGGTTTATGAAGATGTGCTGTGGGAAAATCAGTTGCCGATAACGGCTGAATTTTAAGCCGCTGCGATATTTACAAACTAAAAGGATTTATATGAAAACTAAAATAAAAGAACAACCTAAAAGCCAGACTGCTAAAAGCAGTCGGCTTGAAAATGTTGTTAGGCGTTTTGTTGAAAAATATGATTGGTTTATTTATAGAAGGGCTTTTAATACACTAAAAAGAATGTGTAATAGGAATGCTGGATTTGCTTATTTGATGGAGTTGCATATTAAGAAATATAGGGAATTACATCATATAACACCGGAACTTGAAAGAGCGACTGAAGCATTTTTTGAGACATTAGAAGAAAACGCCTAACGTTTGAGGCTATATGCAGTGCCGAACTTCAAAACTGCACGAAACTTTATAAATAGCACAAAATTATGAGTACAGAAAAACTTTCAGATTACCAAAAGGCATTGCATATAGCCAGTGTTATGCCCCGTTTTTATCTTGGTCAAGAAGTCCAAACAAAAGACGGCAAGGGCATTATAGTAGATTTGAAAATGCAATGGAATGGTTTATATATCGAACCTAACACAAGTGAAGCTGTTGTTTGGTATTCAACTGAATCGGCAGCTAATAGAACTGAAGGTGGTAATTGGGTTAGCTTCACTTATAAATTAACGGAACTGTCCGTTTCTTAAATGGGGCATAACGTTTTGCAGATACACGCTGTGAGCGTTGGATTGAGGGAGGGGAAATAGCGTGTATGTGCTGTTATGTATCAGTAAAAATTAAAAA
>JACFNJ010000347.1:394-1231 GCA_019454865.1 Bacteroidia bacterium | reverse complement strand
AATTGAGTTTTAATACAATTCCTAAAAAATAGAAATTGTTTTACAAAAGAATTGTTTGATATAAAAATCAAGTGTGATATAGCAAATTGGTTGTATCAAACAATTCTTTAAAAATAAATAATCATGAATAAATTATCGGTTGTTATCAGTTTATTGATATTATTATTTCATCAGTCAAATGCACAACAGCAAGCATCTTATTTTACAGATAGCACACATCAGTTAGCAGAAGTTGTGGTTGCAGTACAGCAAAAAGCTACCAACAAAAAAATAAAAGTTCTATCATCTTTAGACAATTATTTAGAAAATAACAATGCCATAAATATGGTAAAACGTGGAGCTTATGCTTGGGAAGCTTTAATAAATGGAATGGCAAGTGAACGTTCTGTAATTACCATTGATGGAATGCGTATTTATAGTGCTTGTACAGATAAAATGGATCCTGTAACATCTTATGTAGAGATTACGAATTTATCAAAAGCAGTAATTCATTCAGGGCAAGCTGGTGGTGCAAATGGCTCAACTATTGGTGGAGGAATTGATTTGATTAGAACAAAAATAGACACCAATAAATTAGGTGTAAATGCTAGTATTTTTACAGGTTTTGAATCAACCAATCAGCAAAAAATTATCGGAGCTTCTTTGCAATACGCTGAAAAAAAGTTTTATACTTTGCTTGATTATACTTACAGAAATGCTCAAAATTACAAAGCAGGAAATAACATTGAAATTCCTTTTTCTCAGTTTACAAAATACAATTTATCGGCAACTGCAGGATGGAAAATAAATCATCAAAAACAAATTATTGCTTCTGTCATATACGATGATGCAAGAAAT
>JACFNJ010000347.1:0-384 GCA_019454865.1 Bacteroidia bacterium | reverse complement strand
CCTGCATTGCCTATGGATGTTGCGTTTGCAAAGGCTTTTATTGGTTCGGTGCAATACGAATATCATAATTCAAAATCAACCCTATACCATTGGGAAACTAAATTATATTTTAATTCTGTTACACATTTAATGGATGATACTAAACGTCCTAATGTTCCTGTACACATGGATATGCCAGGTTGGGCAAACACAGCAGGATTTTATTCTAAACTGGAGGGGAAAATGAATAATCATAATTTTTTAATAAACTTAAATGCACATTACAATACTTCATTGGCTGAAATGACTATGTACTCAAAAAACAGCAACGAAAAAGATATGTTTATGCTTACTTGGCCTGGTGTTCATACCATATTTGGAAAATTATTTGTAGAAGATAAAATT
>JACFNJ010000346.1:340-1232 GCA_019454865.1 Bacteroidia bacterium | reverse complement strand
GTTGTGTCTTTCCCAAAATTCTCTAAGTATCTTTTTTGCAATTACTCTCAACCTTTTTGTTTTGACGAAAATAAGCAAAAGTTACCAAAATGGGAATTTTATTTTATTGCGGATTGTTGTTACGGATTTCTGCCAACGCCCAGTTCGCCTAATAACTACCCTTACATTCATAAAAATACGTCATTAGCACTTTATAAAATCCCATTTAAGGAAGCTGATTTTTCAGTGTTCATCCTGAACGCAAATATCCGGACGGAACAAAGAAGCCTGGAATGGATTTGTTAGCTGCCTGTAAGAGCAAGAGCAGAAAGTCAAAGCGTCGGTAGGAACTTTTGTAACAGTTTTTTGTCCGCTGAGTTCATAATCCGGTGCAGCTTGAGTGCCGTAAATATTAACCCCGGATCAGCGCGGACTCTTTTCATGCTCCGTTTGGTGACAACATAGTATAATCCCTACTGCCGTTTGACAATGCCATACGTGTGTTCAATAATTTGTTGGTGTAGTTTGTAGGTTTTAGTATCTGCTTCAACGTTTAGTTTGTTACTGTCCACATAAGGTTGGTGCCCGCCTCACTCTATGAGCCTCCCTTTTTTATTCTTTGTACACGGCGGAAAGAGGGTGTGTGGTAAGCGATGATAATTTCTTCCGTGGCCAATTTTTGGTTGTAAAGCAGAATCCTTAGTTGATATTTTAAAAAGAGCAGTGGTATTTTGGGTTTTTTATTTTTGATAAGTCAATGAAATATATTTTATTCGATACACATGCAAATGAATTGCTGCTGACTTCTTTATGAACTTTAAATTCTTTTTTAGTATTACCAATGGCATTTCAAATTTGTTGCTGACGTTTTCGGTTTAGCAATATTTTCAGCAGCAGAAAAGGCAATACCACC
>JACFNJ010000346.1:0-330 GCA_019454865.1 Bacteroidia bacterium | reverse complement strand
CGAACCCCAAAGCTCATGTCCGGAAAAATATTCGGGATGTTTTTTGACAAATTGCATCTGTATAATCGCACCCAGAATAATGGAAATGTGCAGAATGAGTTGTCCCCTGTCGAACAGGGCTATTTGTAAATCCTTGTTTCCAATCTGCTTCCTGTAGAGCGCATATTGCACAGCAAAAAGCATAATATTGAGGTCAAAACCGGGATTACGTAATACTAGTGTACGCAAATTAATAATCACCAAATCCTGGTTGCCGAAGTTGAGCATAACCCCAAAAAACACTATAATTAATGACAGGTAACAAAAGTATATGAACATGCTTCCGAAGAT
>JACFNJ010000345.1 GCA_019454865.1 Bacteroidia bacterium | reverse complement strand
ATTGTCTTTATCAATGGTTACATTAAAAAAGTCTTTTTGCGGTGCGTGTTTATTAGATACAGAAGAGGGAGTAACAACTGCTACTGCTTCTGAGGGTTTGAACTGTCCTACTAATATAAAAAAGGTTAATAAAAGAAATGCAACGTCACACATGGCTGTCATGTCAACATGTGTACTTCCTTTTTTTATTTTGCCTCTGGCCATTTTTATTTTTTTTATTGTTAATTAGATTCAACATTTGAAAAATTCCACAAAACTATTTGTATAGTGATGCAAAACTTTGTGTTAATGTGAAACCTGATTCATCAATGCCATAAGTAATACCATCAATTTTGGTAGTAAATATGTTATAAGTTACAATGGCTAATGCAGCTGAACCGATTCCTAATGCAGTGTTGTAAAGTGCTTCCGCAATACCGATAGATAATTGTCTGGTAGCTTCTCCACCGCCTGATTCACCTAAGTTACTAAATGCACGAATCATACCCATTACTGTTCCTAACAAACCGATCAAAGTAGATACAGATGCTAACGTAGAAAGGAAAACCAAATTTTTCTCCAACATAGGTAATTCCAATGCGGTAGCTTCTTCTACTTCTTTTTGAATAGCCAATACTTTTTGTTCGGTAGTTAATTCTGTTTCGGTCATCATTGCTTTGTATTTACGCAAACCGGCTTTCATTACATTTCCTACAGAACCTTTTTGTTTGTCGCATTCTGCAATTGCAGCATCTACGTTTTTATCTGCTAAGAAAAATTGAACTTTTCTTACAAACTCTGCATTAGATCCTTTACCATTTGCTTTTGCGATAGTTAATGCTCTTTCAATTACGAATGTGAACACGATTAATAAACATCCAATAAGAATTGGTACAATAATTCCTCCTTCATAAATACCTGCTAATGCACTTTTCGGACCTTTATGATCAGGCCAAAAACCTCCATTCATATCAGGCTCAGAAAAATTGCCATTTGCGCCAATTAAATAACGCCAAATAATGTAGCCTAACACTACACAAATAATAGGTGCAAGTAATGAAATAATATTACTTGATTTTTTTGCTTGAACCGAAGTGGTTGCTTTCACTGAAGAATTTGCAGTTGATTTAAGATCTGCCATGTTGTTGGGTTTTTTTAATGTTTAAATTTAAAAATGTTTTCTAAATATAGCCTATTGTTTTTTTGAAAAAAAAACAGGTAACATTTTTTTATTAAAATTTCACATAATTGTTT
>JACFNJ010000344.1 GCA_019454865.1 Bacteroidia bacterium | reverse complement strand
ATGGAGGAACTGGCGTCAATGCTAATCCATTGTTCACAAACAATGTTAAGATAGGAGACATCAATAGATTGGATATAAGTAGTAGTTCTCCTGCCATTGATGCGGGTGTGTCGGAATGGTGGGAAAGTTGGATTGAATCGAAAGGTTTACCAACAACAGACATACACGGTAATCCGAGAGATTGGAGTAATCCAGATGCAGGTGCTATGGAATATCAGCAAGGTGTTGCAGACACGGTTCCGAGCTTTAGTTTTACTGCTGTTAATAATGCAAACTTGAATACAGTTTATACTGCGAGTGCAACTTTTAGTGGTGCTGATTCCACATTCCACGTTTGGACAACAACAGGTGCAAGGTTTAACATCAATAGTAATACAAGTCTTACCACAACTCCAAAAACAGCGGTTAATGGTGATGTTGTTTATGTAGAGAATATATCAAGTGCCTTTTATTCAACAGGTACAAGTGAAACAATAATTGCAGGTGGAGTATCGAGAAGTTTTAACGTAACCACAAAATCTGAGCCTGTTTTAACTTCTGGAACTAAAAAAGTAAGACTGAGTAATGGCAAGGTTTTAAAAGATTCATCTGGAAAGGTTATTAAAGTACAATGAAAAAACTAATTTTAATTTTACTGTTATTTGTAAGTGCAAATTTTGCACAAACATCTACTATATTATTGTTGTTTGATGATGCAGGTAGTATGCCTATAACTTTTACAGGTACTTCCACAGGAAACATTACTTTGCAAGGCACGGGTGTTATTGTAGTTGATTGGGGTGATGGAAGTAAAAATTCTTACACTCTTACGGGAAGCGACCAGAATATAAGCCACAATTACGGCAGTGCTGGGACAAGGAATATTAAAATTGATAAGCCAAAGTTAATAACTAAGTGGAGGCAATCTGATGCTACCAATACTTGGGCTTGGGACACTAAGTATTTACCTAATTTAACTTATTTGCATTTAGAAAGTATAAAAGGGGCTATGGTAGTCAACACAGCTAATATTACTTCATTGACTTATCTTTCTCTTAACAGTCTCAACACGGGTACAATATCAATCACAGTCAACACAGCTAATATTACTTCATTGACTTCTCTTGCTCTTTACAATCTCAACACGGGTACAATATCAATCACAGTCAACACAGCTAATATTACTTCACTGACTTCTCTTACTCTTTACAATCTCAACACGGGTACAATATCAATCACAGTCAACACAGCTAATAT
>JACFNJ010000081.1 GCA_019454865.1 Bacteroidia bacterium | reverse complement strand
AGATCAACTGAACCAAAAATAAGAACACAATTGCGTTTGAAATTAGACTCAGTAATTAATCAAACATTATCTAAATCTTTTCAAACCATAAATTTGCTTCAGGCAACTACCCTAAATAGTGAACAGGATTTAAACCGGATTTATGCTGCATCACATTATTACTTAACCGAAAAGAAAAATAGAGGAAAGTACCGTTCTTCATTATTTGAACGGACAAAAAAAACCCAAGATATTTTTACCATAGATTCTACCACAATGCTTGCTGATATTGGTGATCCGGAATTGTTTCAATACCTTAATCAGAAATACAGCAACAATTACATTTTGTATTTTACCCAATACGAAATGAATACTTCCAATAAAAATACCATAGAGTGGATGAAACAAGAGTATAAGCGCGAATATATTTTGCACTACAATTTATTTGATGCAAGCGGTAAATTGTTGTTAGCCGAAACGCTTTACTTTAATGGAGGGAATGAAAACCAAATAAATAAAATTACTGAGAAAAACTTTGTGCCTATTTCTCAAAAATTGCTTGAAATATTACAAAGCAAGTTGTAACCATGAGCAAAATTAAACTTGGCGATAGCGTTCGTTTTGTAAATGAAAATATGCAAGGCATTGTAACTAGTTTACATAATAATACTGCCGGTGTTACTATTGAAGATGATTTTGAAATTCCTGTACCGATAAATGAAATTGTAAGGATTGAAGAAGTTGTATCAAAGCCGATAGTTGATAAAAAACCAATTACTGAAAAATCGAGGTTTGTTAAAATTTACAGTGGATTTCATATTGCATTTCATCGTATTAATGAAAAGCAACTGGAGTTAATATTGCATAACAGCGAATCCGATTGGGCAACTATAGCTGTATATTTTAATCAAAAATTGGTTCATAAGGTAAGTATTGCTATTGAAACCAATGTCAGTTTGGGTAATTTTAATATGGATGAAATAAACCAATTACCGGAGATGATATTTGTAATTACTCCATTGCGTGAAGAGTTTAAACCTATTAAACTGCTAACCAAGAAAATTATATTTACTGAGAAGGAATTTCATTCGGCATTAAGGCAGTGTTATTTTTTAGCTAAACAAGCATATTGTTTTCGGTTGGATAATTAGAGCAAACTAAAAATTTATCAAGCAAGATTAGAGTGGTGGGTACTAATTCCACACTTTTGTTCCTTCGGTACAGTTTTTACAAATGTCAATTTCTTTCCTACTTTTTAGTATGGCTTTTCTAAATTTTTGATACCTCTCACTCTTCCATACTTCATCAAAAGTTTGAGTTTTTACATCACCAAAACGATGTTTGGCATCTTTATCAAAACAGCAAGGCACAACCAAGCCATCCCACGTAATTACACTGCCTCGCCACATACGCCAGCAATGGTTTAGCAGTTTGTTTTTTATTTGGTATTTACCGTATTCATCTTTTTTGTATCTACTCAATTTTGTGTTTTCGGGAATAAAACTATCGCTTGTTTGGTAATCATATATTTGAGCTGTTTTAATACCAAGTTCATCTACACCAATTTCTTTTGCTAATTTTTTTATTTCAGGCAATTGGTGTTCGTTGTGTTTAAATACTATAAACTGCCAAATGATATGAGGCGTTTTGCTGTTTAGTTTCTGTTTCCATGCCAATAAATTTTTTGTTCCTTCAATTACCTTTTCAACTTTGCCACCAATTCTATACTTACCATAAGTTTCTTGTGTTGTTCCATCTATCGATATAATTAATCGGTCAAGTCCGCTCTCAACTGTTTTTCTTGCCAATTCATCCGTAAAATATTGCGAGTTACTGCTTGTTACGGTATAAATATTTTTTTTATCAGCATAGCGCACAAAGTCTAAAAACTGTTTGTTTAAAAACGGTTCACCCTGAAAATACAAAATAAGCCAAACCAATTCCTGGTATGTTTCGTCAATTACTTTTTTATAAAGTTCAAAATCTAACATGCCTGTATTTCTCGAAAATTCGCGAAGTCCGCTTGGGCATTGTGGGCACCTTAAATTACAGCTTGTAGTGGGTTCTATTTCTAAGCACGTTGGTTTGCCTATTATCCATGGCTTCTTGGTTTGTTTGGTGATGTAGTAACTGATAAATAGTTTTACAAAATTCCAAATACGCTTGTTGTTTAGTTTAGAAATAAAATTGATGCCATCTGTTAAGTTTCTGTTCATTTTATAAAACAAGTATATGTAATTCTATTTGTATGCAGAATTTATTCTATTGATAATGCCTATTTAGTAAACTTTTGTTTGAGTATTAGTAATTTATAAATTGCTTGCGAATAAGGTTTGCCACAAATCAAAGTTTATATATATTTGCTGCCCCTTGAAAAAGGAAATGCCCAGATGGCGGAATTGGTAGACGCGCTGGTCTCAAACACCAGTGGATTCAAAACCCGTGCCGGTTCGACCCCGGCTCTGGGCACACAAAAAGAGCTGTATCAATAATTGTTTTGAACAGCTCTTTTTTATTTTTAAAAAATGTATTGGTTATAATTTATTCAACCAAATAAGTCAAAACATAATTGTTAAATAATGTAGCATGTAGTTCATAAAAATGCGGTGTATGCTTGTGTAAACACCCTCTTAACTGCATCGGATTATTGATAAAAATGGTCATGTGCTGTTTAAAATCTAACTCTTTTTCTCCATAAAATTTATACAATGTTTCCTTAGCACTCCATATTAATGTTTTGTCATGCGTACTGTTTTTGCTGCTTTCAAGCATTTCTGTTTCTGCATTATTTATAAATTTATGCGTAACCCTATCTATCCGTGAATCTAATTTTTCAATATCCAAAGCTACCATTCGAAACTTACTGAATAGTATAGCTGCGTATTGACCACTATGTGTAATAGAAAGATTATAATCTTCGCCATTAACTGTCATGGATGGTTTATTAAATTTATTTTTTGAGATAACAATGATTGCATCTTTACCAAAATGTGATGCTAAAATTGCTCTACTTGCCAGCCAGTGTAAATTGTTTTTAGGTGTTAGTGTGCCTATATCTTGAATGTTTTTTGTTAGATTAGATAATATTTCTACACTTTCTGTAATATCCCATACCAATAAAAGGGTATTTTCGCCTATTGATATTGAATTGATGATTGCCATGCAAAATTTTAACGTTACGAATATAGGAAAATTTAGCGGACATAAAGGGGCAGTTTATGCTCTTGAAGCATGTGAGTCGGTATTTTATACCGGTGGTGCGGATGGTTATATCGTATCATGGGATAAAAATAATCCCGATATGGGAAAACTATTGGTTCAGGTTAATCGTCCGGTTTATAGTTTATTGTTTCATAAAGATTTGAATTGGTTGTTGTGTGGTACTGCTTCCGGTAATCTTCATGTTGTGGATTTAACTATTGGCAAAGAAATTCGGAACATTGAACTGCATACAAATGGAATTTTTGATTTACAATTGATAGCCGGTAATTTAATAAGCTGCGGTGGCGATGGAAAAGTTAATGTTTGTAATTTGCCGGATTTATCCATCATAAAACAAGAACATTACAGCAATAAAAGTGCACGTGCATTAGCTTTTAATACCTACAATAAGCACCTTGCCGTAGCGTATAGTGATTACCATATTCGCATTTTTTTATTACCTCAAATGCAAGTTATTGAAGATTTACATGCACATACCAATTCCGTTTTTACGGTTGCATATACAAGGGATGGAAGTGAGTTGTTAAGTGGAGGAAGAGATGTACAATTAAAAACTTGGATTGTAAATAATAATTATTCGTTGGATATTGATATTCCTGCACACACGTTGCATATAAATCATATTTCATTTAATCCGAGTGGAAATTTTTTTGTAACTGTAGGCATGGATAAAATGGTAAAGATTTGGGAAACATCAACAATGCAATTGCTCAAAGTGTTGGATAAAGACAGAAGCAACGGACATTTAAGTAGTGTAAACAAATGCAAGTGGTTAAACGATACTGAATTTGTTACTGTAAGTGATGATAGAACCGCTATACTTTGGAAAATTGATTGAAATAACTGTAAAAATTGTACATTAGCCACAATGCAAAAAATAAAAGATATAACAGATTACTTAGAAACGTTAGCACCGTTGGCATATCAAGAAAATTATGACAATTGCGGCTTATTGGTTGGGGATGCTTCTACTGAAGTAAGTAAGGTGTTAATTACATTGGATTGTACGGAGGCAGTAGTTGATGAAGCAATCCGCAAAGGATGTAATTTAATTGTTGCACACCATCCCATTATTTTTGGTGGATTAAAAAAGTTGAATGGTAAAAATTATGTTGAGCGAACAGTAATAAAAGCCATCAAAAATAATATTGCTATTTACGCTATACATACCAATTACGACAATGTATTGCATGGAGTAAATACCAAAATTGCAGAACGATTAAACCTTAAGGAAACAAAAATCTTGTCTCCCAAAAAAGGATTACTAAATAAACTTGTGGTTTTTGTACCTATATCTCATTTTGAACAAGTTCAAACTGCAATTTTCCAAGCAGGAGCAGGTAAAATAGGTAATTACAGCGAATGTAGTTTTTACGGGGAAGGTAAAGGCACATTTAAAGGGAATGACAATAGTAATGCGTTTGTAGGAGATAAAAACATACAGCATACAGAATCGGAAATGCGATTAGAAGTATTGGTTGAGGAGGTGAAACTTAATACAGTATTAACTGCTATGCTTTTAGCCCATCCATACGAAGAAGTAGCATATGATATTGTACCCATAGTTAATGCAAATAAAGCAGTAGGTAGTGGGCTGATAGGGGAGTTGGCGGAAAGTATGGATGAAAAACAGTTTTTACAGTTTTTAAAAGATGCCATGCAAACTTCCGTAATTCGTTATACACCATTAGTGGGAAGTATTAAAAAGGTTGCTGTTTGTGGTGGTTCAGGAAGTTTTTTATTAAAACAGGCAATAGCCGCAGGTGCTGATGCTTATGTTACGGCCGACTTTAAGTATCATGAGTTTTTTGATGCAGAAAACAAACTGATGATTGCCGACATTGGTCATTATGAGAGTGAAATTTTCACAATTAACTTATTAGCTGATGAAATTTTAAAAAAATTCCATACTTTTGCGGTCATTTTATCAGAAACTAATACAAATCCAATTAAATATTATTAAATATGGCTGCTAATACAGAGTTAAGTATCGAAGAGAAATTAAAAGCCCTTTTCAAAGTTCAGGTAATAGATACCAAAATAGATAAACTTAGAGCAGTTCGTGGCGAATTGCCTATGGAAGTTGCTGATTTGGAAGATGAATTAGCCGGACTTGAAACACGTGGCGAAAACTTAGAAGCGGAAATTGCTCAAATGGAATCTGCTATTTCACAAAATAAAACCAAAATAGTTGATACCAAAGCCAATATTGCTAAGTATCAAAAGCAATTAGATAATGTAAAAAATAATAGAGAGTATGATGCTTTGAACAAAGAAATAGAAATAGCCGGATTAGAAGTTCAGGCAGCTGAAAAACGTATCAAAAACCTACAATTTGATATTGAACAAAAAAATGAAAGCAAAGCTACTATTATTACTGAGTTGGAAGGCCGTCAGGTGGATTTGAAAAATAAGAAAGCGGAATTGGATACGATTGTAGAAGAAACAGAAAAAGAAGAAGCGGAATTATTAACAATGCGTAATAAAGCTACCGCAATAATCGATGAACGTTTATTAAAAGGGTACACAGGCATTCGTGCTAATGTGAAGAACGGAATTGGGATTGCAATTATTGAAAGAGATGCTTGCGGTGGATGTTTCTCTAAAATCCCTCCTCAACGCCAAGCGGATATTCGTCAACGCAAAAAGATTTTAGTTTGTGAGCATTGTGGTAGAGTTCTTGTTGACCCACAATTGGCAGAAGAAGTTTCTATTTAATAACTTTTATACATAGCTATGTATAATAAGAAAGGAGCAAAATTGGGAGTTACCGTTATGCTCCTTTTTTTTGTTTACACCCTTCAGGCATCTACATTTCACTTTACATCAGGATGTATTGAAGCACAAAAATGTATTGCTACTTTACGATTAAATAAAGCCGAACAAATTTTAGAGCTAGAAAAAAAACTGAATCCTACCAATGCAGCAATCGCATACTTAGAAAATACCATTGATTTTTATAAAGTAGTAACTTCCCAAAATCCTTTAGATTACAAAAGCGCACAACAATTTAAAAACTCCCGTTTTGAAACTGCAAAACAAATTCCGCAAAGCAGTCCGTATTATTTATACGTTCAAAGCGAAATGTATCTGCAATGGGGTTTTATCAAGGTTTTTCAGCAAGATTTTCTGTCCTCAATGTTGGATTTCCGTAGTGCCTATCAATTGGCAAATCAAAATGTAAGCAAGTTTCCTAACTTTTTACCGAGCCAAAAAACTATTGGGCTTTTTAAAGCACTGCTTGGCACTACTCCCAAAAATTACAAATGGGTACTTAATATTGCTGGATTATCGGGTAATTATGAGCAAGGAATACAACTAATTGAAAAATATTTACAATCGGATATACCGGAAGAATACATTATTGATAAACAACTTTGCGTATTCTATTATGGGCTTTTTACCTTAAATTTTGACGATAAAAAAAAGGCATGGGAGTTTGTACGTAACAATACTAAAGATTGGGAAACCAACTTAATGAGCTGTTACTTGCGTGCATATACAGCAAATAAAGCAGCACAAAACGAAGAGGCTATAAATGTATTAACCAATCGCCCAAAAACAACGGAATACAGTTCATTTCCAATGTTAGACTTAATGCTTGGGCAATACAAATTGTACCGATTGGATGCAGATGCAGATTTACCAATTAAAAGTTTTATTTATCAATACAAGGGTAAAGTGTTGTTGTATGACGCTTACCATCGGTTAAGTTGGTTTTATTTAATTAATGGTAATAAGGAAAAATATCTTGCCTATCGCGAGTTAGAGCGTAAGATTAAAAAATCGGATAGCGAAGAAGAGAAAAACACAAAGTATGTTTTAGCAAAAAATTTACCTCAAAATATTACTGTATTAAAAGCTCGGTTACTGTTTGATGGTGGATATTATACAAAGGCAGAGGAAACAATAAAACAGCATGATATTGATGCGTGTAAAACTACATATCAAAAACAGGAGTACTATTACCGTTACGGACGAATTTTTCAAGAAATGCATAAATACAGTTCAGCTATTGAAATGTATGCACAGGTAATAAAAAATTCTTCTAAATCTTCTCCATATTCTTTTGCTCCATTATCTTATCTTCAGGTAGGAATAATTTATGGAAAGATGGGCTTTAAGCAATTAGCAAAATCTAACCTTGAAGCTGCCAAAGAATATTCAAAAGCAGAGCATATTCAAGAAATTGAAATAAAAGTAGCAACAGAATTGGAAAAATTAGATTAAATTATACTGCTCAAAATACATCGGATTTTCAGTATGAAAAAATGGTTTTTTATCGTATTTAGTTTATACATGATTAATGGTTTTGCACAAAATAATAATGTGCAACAAACGGTTAGTTTAATTAGTGAGGATTCGTTAGTGAACTATGTAAAACAGCTTACAGGATTACATCCTTTAGCCGATGGAACATATATTAAATCTCGATATATGGGCTCAGCAGGAAACTCATTAGCATGTACGTATATCAAACAAAAACTTACCGATTGGAATGTTGCATTTGATACAATGAATTTTGGCAGTACAGGAACAAATATTATTGCAAAAATTCCGGGGTTGCGTTCAGATAAAGTAATTGTTTATGGTGCACATTATGATGCTGTAGGGAGTAATAATCCTAATTTAATTTATCCGGGTGCCGATGATAATGCTAGCGGTACAGCTGCTGTACTTGAAGCTGCACGCGTGTGTGCAGGTAAGCAGTTTCCGGTTACTTTACATTTAATTTTTTGGGACGAAGAAGAGCCTGGCTTGTTGGGTAGCAAAGCATTAGTTAACGAGTATTTGCAAGGAAATAAATTGGTAGCTTACATTAATCAAGACATGATAGCCTGGAGCCCCAATAATGATAGTGTAGTTGAAATTCATACACGTCCGAATGGATATTCTGTTCAGTTGGCAAATAAAGTAGTAGATGTAATTAATAAATATGAAGTACCATTAATTCCTGTGGTACAAAACCCCGGTGACCCAAATAGCGATCATGGTTCTTTTTGGGCGCAAAATCTTACTGCAGTTGGTATAAATGAGATTTATAATGGTCCAAAAATGAATCCCAATTGGCACCAAATGAGCGATACGTTTGGTACATTTAATGTTAATTACTTTTATCAAATGGCTAAGTTGGGCACTACAGTTGTTTTGGATTTAACTTATGATAGTTTATTGCTGGGAATAGAGGATAAAGCACTACAACATCAGCTTGTTGTTACTCCTAATCCGATATTGCACACATTAAATTTATCGGGTGTTACTACTTCAGGTATTTTGCGTATTTATAATTTGCAAGGATTAAAAGTTATGCAGCAAAATTACACTTCAAATCATGAGGTAAATTGCAATCAATTACAAAAAGGAATGTACTTTATTGAGTTTATTAATAAAGAAGGGATGACATTTTACTCCAAGTTTATTAAAGAGTAGCTCATTAATATTTATTGCACCTTACAAAGCGGGTTGTTATACATACCAACGAATAATTTTATATTCGCACCTTTAACTTAATTATGAAATTAGCAGAAAGAGTAAATTATATTACCGAACCGCAAACAATTGCAATGGCTAAGCTAAGCCGCGAATTAATCGCTCAAGGGCATGATGTAATTAGCCTAAGCTTAGGCGAGCCTGATTTTTTTACACCTCAACACGTAAAAGATGCTGCAAAACAAGCGATAGAGGATAATTTTAGTTTTTACACTCCGGTTGCAGGTACACTTGAATTGCGTGAAGCAGTAGTTGCTAAATTGAAACGAGAAAACAATTTAACTTACACTCCCGATCAAATTTTAATTTCTACAGGTGCAAAACAATGTATAATGAATACTTTGATGGCATTAGTAAATAAAGGAGATGAAGTAATAATTCCTACACCATATTGGGTTAGTTATTCAGACATGACTAAGCTTATAGAAGGTGTTCCGGTATTTATTAATACAACTGTTGAGCAACAATATAAAATAACAGCAGCCCAATTAGAAGCTGTTATATCAACGCGCAGTAAAGTTTTTTTATTCTCATCGCCATGCAACCCAACAGGAAGTATTTATACAAAACAGGAACTAGAGAGTTTAGTAGCGGTATTTGAAAAACATCCGGATATTTATATCATCTCCGATGAAATTTATGAGTTTATAAATTTTATTGGCAAGCATGAAAGTATTGCACAATTTGAAAGCATTAAAGATAGAGTGATTACAATCAATGGGCTTTCAAAAGCTTATGCAATGACGGGTTGGCGACTTGGTTATTTAGCCGCTCATCCAACAATTACAAAAGCATGCGAAAAAATTCAAAGCCAATACACATCCGGCACAAGTAGTATTTCACAAAAGGCTGCGGTAGCTGCACTAAATGGAACAATGGAACCTTCAAAGGCAATGATAGCTGCATTTAAACAAAGGCAAGGTATAATTTTAAATGCTGTAAAAGATATGCCGCATTGGAAATGCAATAATCCTGTTGGAGCATTTTATATTTTTCCGGATATAAGTTATTACTTTGGAAAAAGCCATAATGGAACAACAATTCACACTGCAACTGATTTTTGTATGTATATGTTACATAATGCTCATGTAAGTATGGTAACAGGTGAGGCATTTGGTGCACCAAATTGTATTAGGATAAGTTATGCAATTGAAGATAGTAAGATAATTGAAGCAATGCGTAGAGTTAAACTTGCATTAGAAAAGTTAGTATAAGTATGCTGAAAAAATTTAACGGACTAAAAGTATTGGTAATAGGTGATGTAATGATAGATGCCTATTATTTTGGTAAAGTAGAGCGTATCTCTCCCGAAGCACCTGTGCCGGTAGTGGCTGTTGAAAATAAAGAAAACAGATTAGGAGGAGCTGCAAATGTTGCTCTTAATTTGGTAGCTTTGGGTGCGCTTCCAACTATCTGTTCGGTTATAGGACAAGATACCGAAGGAGATACATTGATAGAATTGTTGCAGCAAAATAAAATTGGAACAACCGGAATTGTACGTGCAAAAAAACGAAATACTACCGTTAAACTACGTGTTATATCGCAAGCTACACAAATGCTTCGTATTGATAGTGAAGATACAAATTTTATTACTGAAACTGAAAGTTACGAATTGGTTGAACGTATTGAAAAACTATTAGT